>JAISUN010000108.1 GCA_031272085.1 Dysgonamonadaceae bacterium
TTTTGACAGCGGGTAGAAGTGGTTCGTAAGCATGCAGCGCGTCGTTGGCCTGCGCTATAATCTTGGCTGACAAACAATTAACTGGCGAAAATACTTATGCTCTCGCTGCTTAATCGAAGAACAGTAGATTTTAAGCTTCATTCGGGTTCAAGGAACCTGAACGAGACGTCTCCCGGAGCTCTGGCTTCGAAGCTGACCGATAAGGGGGCGCAGGAATATCGAAGATAGCCTTCGGCAGGTTTCGGGCCGCAGGCGAAATTAAGAAAATAAGTTCCGTATTGGTTGCCCTGTTCTTGTGCGGAATCGAAAACCTCAATGGGGATAAGCATGTAGAAAGCGCATTAGTTCCTCGTTTGGACGAGGGTTCGAATCCCTCCAGCTCCACAAATTTTTATTCATTCTGTAATTTTTTTGGCATTTTGTTATTTTTTTTGCAAAAATTTGATAACAATATTTGAAAAATAATTATCTTTGCAGCCTAATTATTTTTATAGTATGAATAAAATTTACTTATTTCTTTTCTCGTTGCTGATTAGCAACACGATGTGGGCCATTGAGCCTCAAACTTTTTTCCCCGCAAAAAACGCTGTCGATGTGGACATTACTGCAACGACGGATACATTGTGGGTAGTTTTTGATACCGACATACCAGCGACAGGTACTGATTTTTCGCTGGTTATTGTTGAACGTTCTGACGACCCCGGAGCGAACCTTGTGGTTAAGAAATCGGGCGTCAGCACAGTAGCGGTTGACACGGAAAATCCCAAAAAACTGATTATTCCCGCCGACCTTTATACTTATGGAGTAACATACAACGTCAAAATCCCTGCGGCCGCTATTCCCGGACTGGCTGCCGACGTTGAATGGTCGTTCACTTCCGCAAAACAGCCGATAACCGTTTCCGCAAAAACGCCTGCTGAAGGCGCTACCGGCATACTTGCAAAAGCGACGGTTTCTTTCGGTATAACTCCGGCATTGCTTGCTATGGGCGAATCTATCGACGCTTCGAAAGTTACAATTAAAGATGCCGAAGGCACAAGCATTAGTGGCATCACCGTTTCGGGTGGCTCCGGATTCGGTTTAGGCACTGTAACTATCGGACATGACGATTTCGAGTACGGAAAAACTTACACTGTTACCGTACCTACCGACGCTCTAAACAGTTCATCGAAAAAATTTGCCGAAGATGTGATTTGGTCGTTCTCGACTTTGGCTACTGCCCCAACGCCCATCGTTCCGGTTACTTATTCTCCTGAAAATGATGCTGCCGGAGTTGCTCAAAATGCCGAAATATCGGTTATTTTCGACGGCCCTGTTCCAACAGAAGGAACCGATTTCAGCGCTATAAAGATTGCCGTTGGCACAGGAACAAGTTTTTGTACCGGCGCAACTATCGACGGCTCAAATCCGAACAGACTTATCCTGTCGCACACTGCATTGACGCCGGGCGGAGGAATTTTTACCGTTACCATTCCTGAAAGTTCAATTCCGGGGCTTTCAGCCGATGTTACATGGCAATTTACTCTCGAATATTTGCCTTATCCGCTCGACAATTTCGACCCTGTTGATGGAGCGACAGATGTTGAAATTCAGCAGGTAATAAAAGTCAGGGTTAATCACGGTTCCAATGTAAAACTCTCAACTACGGATTGGAGCGGAGTTACCGTAAAAGCGGCCGGCGACGAAACGAATTACGTTGAAGATGTTTTAATTACCAATCCGTCGATTATTGCAAGAAACCAAACTATCAGCATTTATACTCCCACTACCGGACTTCCCTACGGAAAACTGATTACGGTTACGATTCCAAAAACGGCAATCGGACCTCAATACGGTTACGAGTTGAAAGAGGATATTGTTTGGAGTTTCACAACCGTGAACGATACGGGAATTGAAATTGCAAATGCCGGCCAAACGTCTGTTTATCCGACTGTTACAAGCGGAATGATAAACGTTAAAGCACAGGGAACCGCTACCGTAAAAACGCTGAATCTGCAAGGTAATCTGCTGTCGCAAAAGACTTTCAACGGCAATACTACAATAGATTTGAGCGGCTACGCAAGCGGAACATATCTTATTTCAATAGAATCTGTAAGCGGAAAATCGGTTACGAAAGTAATCAAAAAGTAAAAATCCGAACTTCACAAGATTTTAATTCTACACAAAAGCGCCTGTCAAAAATCGGCAGGCTCTTTTGTTCTTTTAAATAAAAACGTTTTTTGAAATGAAAAAAAAATTATTTTTATTGGGGGCATTTTTTTGCCTTTTCATCGGCAATATTGTCGCGCAAATCAGCGTGAGCAGCAGCGCCGGCGGACTTTCGACCGCAGTTAAGGCCGTCCAGTCAGACCTGACGCAAGTAACCGACCTTACAGTTTCGGGAACTATCGACGCTCGCGATTTTCGCTTTATCCGCGATGAACTGACTAATATTCAACGAATTAACATCGGCTCGGCAAGCATTGCGGCCTATTCCGGCGAAGCAGGAACCGACTGCATCGAAAGCGGGACGGGCAGCGGCGGCGACGTGAGCGCAACCTATCCGGCCGACGAGATTCCAAAAATGGCATTTTACAAACGCTGGCTGACCGGCGTCGGCTTCAATTCGGTAACTAACGAAAAAATATTAGATAAACTTACCGCCATTGTTTTGCCGTCAAATATCAAAGCGACAGGCAGTTATGCGTTTACAAAAACAAAAATAACTTCGATAGTCTTTCCCGAAGGCCTGCAAACTGTCGGCGAAAAGTCGCTTTCTTTCTGCGATAATCTCGAAACAGCCTCATTTCCAAGCACTTTAACCGCACTTCTCGGCACTTCTTCGAGTTTTTTTGAGGGCTGCGCAAAACTTTCGTCGGTTACATTTGCCGAACCGGCTCATATCGCCGTTTTTCCGCAATGGCTTTTCGGAGCGAGTTCTACTGAACTGCAACTACCTTTGTTAGAAACCGTTACGGTGCCGTCTTCGGTAACGGACGTCTCTACTGCTTTCCAATATTTTCAGGGAACGAGCATCGGCTGTCATTCGGCAAATGCCGTTTATTACAGCGATGCAGGCGTTTTATACAAAAAAGACGACGGCTCGCCTGTTGCAGTGCCGCGCGGAATTGCAAGTTTTACCGTTCCGGCCTCGATGACTGTTATTCCCGACAATATGTTCGACGGCTGCACCCGCCTGACAAGCGTTACGGTCGAAAGCCAGTTAATTTCAATCGGGAAGCGGGCTTTCTACAACTGTCCGATTAGCGAATTTACCTTTCCGGCAACGCTGACGCAGATTGGCGAGTACGCTTTTTACGGCACAAGTTTGACCAATGTCAGCCTTACAAATAATGCGGCGCTTACAACTCTTGGTTCCAGGGTTTTTTATAATATTCAGACATTAAAATCGGCTGATTTATCGGGACTTAACGCACTTGGAACATATATGTTTTCGATTTGCGAAAACCTGAACGACGTAAAATTAAGCGCAAACCTGAATGAAATTCCGGCCAACGCATTTTCGGGCTGTTCAAGCCTTGAATCGCTGCAAATACCTGATAATGTTTCCGTTATCGCTTCGCAGGCGTTTATGTCCTGTTCAAAACTGAAAAACATAAATTTGCCGACAGGCCTTGTCAGCCTTGGCGAGCAGGCTTTTGTGAACGATACCCTGATTGCGCAATTCCCGCTTCCGGCCGGATTTCGCGATTTTCAGATAAATGCGAATAACGGTTCGCCTTTTACCGCTACCTATGCCAAAGTTACTGTTGCCGCTTTAAATCCTTGGTATTCAGCCGAAAACGGGATTTTGTACAACAAAACGAAAAACCGTTTGGTTCACGTTCCGCTTTCGCGGACTCCGGCTGTTTTAGTTATTCCTGAGGGCGTGGATACGGTCGGCAGCAACGCTTTCCGTTCGGCGTACAATGCAAATTATTACAAAGTCGTTTTGCCCGCTTCGGTGAAATATATCGAAAATTACGGTATGCACGGGGCTGCGCTGGCCGATACTTTTGTGGTGAAAGCGGCTGTTCCGCCCGGGCTGGGCAATCTTTTTTATGCACTCAACAACCGCTGGAAATCGGAACATCCGGTTGTGGCAATTCCGCCACGAACAAAAAGCAAATATATTGCGGCTCCGGGCTGGCTGTATTATTACGACCCGGCAGGCGCAAATACCGGAACTCCTTACGACGCTTTTGTGCAACAAAGCGCGTTTTACGACCTCGGCGGAGGAATGGCGATTGCCGTTTCGCCCAATGGAAATAATGTCGTCGGCAACGGCTCGACCAACGCTTATATTTTCCGCGACGGCCAGTTGTCGGAAATTCCCGGAGCAACGGGCGCAGCCGATGTGAACGACAAAGGTTATGTGGCCGGAACTTTCATCGACAGCAAATATACTTTCAACGGTTCGCCAATCGAAAATGCAGGCGTTTACCGCGACGGGAAATGGTATTCGCTCGGCCTCGGCCGCTACGGAAATGTTCCGCTTTCGACGGAGGCTCACAGCAGCGTTTCCGCCCTCGATTCGGCAGGAAACGCTTACGGAGCGACTTATATGGCGAACAGCGTGGCCAAAGTTGCACCTTTTGTATGGAAATACAACGAAACGAACGACGATTATACGACTGATACTCTGGCCTTTGCGACGCCGGTCAATTATACGGCTGGCGACCAGGGCGGGAAAATCTACGATGTTTCAGCCGACGGAACTATCGCTTCCGGCTGGATTTCGCGGATGATTTACGGCGGAGCGCGTTCGTCTATCATCTGGACTTCGCCGACGAATTACAAACTTTTGGACGAAAATAATTGGAGCGAAGCAAAATCGGTCAGCCCCAACGGACGCTACATTGTTACCACCTTTGCCGGACGAGCCGCAATTTACGATGTAACGCTCGATTCGCTGAAAGTTTTCGGCCCCGAAAATTCAAGTCCGACTTCGGTTTCCGATAACGGCTTCGTGGTGGGATTTCATCAGCGCGGAACGGCCTTTGAATCCGGCCGGCAAGGCTTTGTATGGTCGGAAAAACTTGGATTTACATATTTGCGCGATTTTATCGACAAATACGCTCCCGATGCGGAAATCCCGTCAGGCGACTTTTTCAATTTCCCGAAAAACGAGGCCATTTTCGATACCCCGATGTCAATTTCGGCCGACGGCCTTGTAATTGCCGGTTGGAGCGGATACAGCGCAATCGCAACTCACGGCTGGCTGCTTTGCATCCCCGATACGCTCAATCTTATTGACCGTCCGCAAAACCTGAAAGCAAGCGTGAATCTGGCTCAACGAAATTCCGTAAGCCTGTCGTGGGAGGCTCCGCAAGATTACGGAACTCATACCCTCGATTTTTATTATATTTATCGCAACGGCCAGTACCTCAACAGGATAGAAACTTACGAAGGCAGGTCGTTTACCGACGAAAATGCGCCTGTCGGACAGGTATCTTATTATGTTTCAGCCGTTTTCGATTATGTAAATTCAACAAAATTCTTGGAATCGCCTGTTTCGGAATCGGCAACTGTTTCTATTGTTGACAGTTACGATATTCCATTTGGCGAAGGTTTCGAAAGCGGAACATTTGAAAATAATTTTTGGACGGCCGAATCGTCTATGACTTCGGGCTGGCAAATTTACAATTACACCGGATTTAACGGCACGAAAGCCGCCAGCTTCCTCGGAAGCGGCAATTCAACGGCTTACAACCTGTCGCTGACCAGCAAACCTTTCGACGCAAGAGGCCGCGACAAAGTGATTCTCGCCTTTGTGAACGCCGTACTTTCCGACCAGGAAGAACTGCTTGGAATCAAGGATACGGTATATGTTGAAATTGGCGTTGACGGCGTTTGGACAAAGGTTTCGCAAACCGTCATAAATAAAAAATACGGATGGACTGCTTCCACGCTCGACGTTTCGGCGCAGGCGGCCGGAAAACTGTTTCAGGTGCGTTTCCACGCTGTTTCCGGCGCAAACCGTAACCTTTACAATTACCGTTTCGACGATTTCGGAGTTGATTTTGCCGCCTCGCCCGCTCCTTCGGGCGTTTTGGCTTACCGAATCAAGGACGAGAAAGATGTAAATGTGCTTTATAAGGATGTAACAGGCTCTTACGGCTTGACTTACAGCAATGGCGTTTTCAGTACGAGCATAGGCAACGAAGGCAAGTCCATTATTGCCGTAAATCGCTATACCGACCGGCAAATCAAGAAGTTAGCCGGAAAATACCTGACTTCCGTTTCCGCTTTCCTGTTTTCGGATTATGCCGGAACGACTGTTCCTTCGGAATTTAAACTTGCGGTTTTTGTAAACGGCGCAAGAGTTGAAAATTCGGCAATTGCAGACTGGAACGGACATTCGTGGAATAATTTCCCGCTTGCTAATCCGATTTTGATTTCAGGAAACGAGGAAATTCTTGTCGGAATTGAGGCTGCAAAAGGCGATAATCTGAATCGTCCGCTTGCGATGAACAGCAAGGCTGATGCGGCTTCGGTCAATCCCGACGCCGACCTGTATTCCGAAGACGGAGGCGCAACCTGGCAGCACGCCGCTGATGCGGAAATACTTGGACATTGGGGAATTACGGCCAATTTCAGGGACGAATCCTCGGCGGCAACGCCCGACGACGACCTGTTCGACGCGCTTTACATAGTTTCGCGGAACGGGCTTGTAATCGACTCTCTGGCTTACGGACAGCTGTTTACTGATACAAACAGTTCGTCTGACGCCGACCGTTACACTGTGCGCGTATTCCGCTCCACAGGCGGCATTTCGCCCGTTTCGGAACAGAGCGTTGCGGTCGATGTTGTTACAGTCGGCATTCCGGCCTTGAAAGCGGGCAGTTTCGCCGTCTATCCCAATCCGGTAAAGGACGTCGTCAATATTCTGTTCGACTTTACGACAGTCAAGATTTACGACCTGAACGGCCGTTTGATTGGCCAATATTCCGGCAATCCGGTTAAGGTCGGCAATTTGGCGGAAGGAACCTATATTTTGGAAGCAACGCTTGCAAATGGGCAAAAGACGCGTGCAAGAATTGTGAAAATTAATTGATTTGAGTATTGCTTAAATTGAAGGGCAGGCCTTGTGGCTTGCCCTTTTTTGTTAAAAAAATCGTTTGCTCGAAAATAATATATTTGCCACTATATTATAATGAGGCGTAAATGTTTTCAATACAAATCAGGTAAAATTTGATGTTTCGCATTTGCAGGCGGGAATTTATTTTGTCCGTATCGCAACAAAAAAAGGCGTAGTTACGAAAAAGGTTTTGAAAAAGTGAAATGCTAACTGTCTGTGTTTGAGAAAAATAAAAAGAGGCAAACATTTCTGTTTGCCTCCAACTTTGTTGCGGAGAAAGGACTCGAACCAATGACCTCCAGGTTATGAGCCTGGCGAGCTACCACTGCTCCACTCCGCGATTTGACGGTGCAAAGGTACGGACTATTTTTTAAATATCCAAATTTAAATCAATTTTTTTTCATTTTTTTTGGCTGTAACGTATTTTTGTAGTAATTTTGCGCATTATTTATAAAAGTGTGCAGGAAAAGATGACAGGCGCAATGGCAAAGACAAGAGCGCGATTGATTGACGTAGCCCGTCAGTTATTCGCCAAAATCGGCGTGGAAAACACGACGATGAACGATATTGCCGAGGCTTCGGAAAAGGGGCGGCGGACGCTTTACACCTATTTTAACAACAAAACGGAAATTTATAACGCAGTTATTGAATCGGAACTTGATATTCTTTACACTTCGCTCGAAGCGGTTGCTGAAAAGGATATTCCGGCCGACCATAAACTGCTGGAATTTATACAGATACGTTTAGAATCAATAAAAAACGTCGTTTTTCGGAACGGCACTCTGCGAGCCAACTTTTTCCGCGACATCTGGCGGGTTGAAAATGTCCGTAAATCATTCGACAAGAAAGAAATAGCCTTCATCCAGAAAATATTGAGCGAAGGCGTAATGCAAGGCATTTTTGAGATTGAAGACACGCAAAGCATGGCTGTCGTGCTTCATCACGCATTTAAGGGGCTGGAAGTGCCTTACATCCGCGGCACGATGCGCGGTTTTTCGCCGTCAGACCGCAGCCAGATTGGAGCGATTCACAGACTTTTATTTAAAGGAATAAGCAAAAAAAATAAATAAACCATTTTATGTCAAAATTATTGGAAGGGAAAACAGCCGTCATTACCGGGGCTGCAAGAGGAATCGGTAAAGCGGTGGCAATGCGCTTTGCGGCAGAAGGCTGCAACATTGCGTTTACAGATTTGGTTATCGACGACAACGCCAAAGCGACCGAACGCGAGATTGCCGCTTATGGAGTGAAAGTGAAAGGCTACGCCTCGAATGCGGCGGATTTTAACGACGCTCACACCGTTGTTGAGGAAATTGTAAAAGATTTCGGGCGGATAGATGTTCTGGTTAATAATGCCGGAATTACCCGCGACGGCCTGATGCTGCGAATGACCGAATTGCAGTGGGATGCAGTTATCAGCGTGAATCTGAAATCGGCTTTCAACTTCATTCACGCCGTTTCGCCGGTTATGATGAAGCAGAAATCGGGCAGCATTATAAATATGAGTTCGGTTGTCGGCGTTCACGGAAATGCCGGTCAGGCCAACTATTCGGCCTCGAAAGCGGGAATGATTGGGCTTGCAAAATCCATCGCCCGCGAACTCGGTTCACGCGGAATCCGCGCCAACGCCATCGCTCCCGGATTTATCATTACCGATATGACCGGCCAACTTTCGGAAGAAGTCCGCAACGAATGGGCAAAACAAATCCCGCTGAAACGCGGCGGAACGCCCGAAGACGTGGCCAATACCGCTCTGTATCTGGCTTCCGACCTCTCGTCGTACATTACCGGACAGGTCATTCAGGTTGACGGGGGAATGAATACATGACGGTTATTTACGAAGATAATCATATTATCGCCGTCAATAAAACCTGCTCCGAGATTGTGCAGGGCGACAAGACCGGCGACGAACCGCTGTCGGAAACCGTAAAGCGCTGGATAAAAGAGAAATACAACAAGCCCGGAAATGTTTTTCTGGGCGTTGCCCACCGCCTCGACCGCCCTGTTACCGGAGTTGTGCTGTTCGCCCGCACCGATAAGGCTTTGTCGCGCCTGAACGAGATGTTCAAAAACGGCGAAGTTGAGAAAACATACTGGGCAATCGTCAAAAATCAGCCTCCGCAGCCTGAAGGCGAATTGGTGCATTACCTTGTCCGCAACGAAAAACAGAACAAATCTTACGCTTACGAGCGCGAAAAACCCGGCTCAAAAAAAGCGATTCTCGATTACCGGCTGATTGCCCGTTCCGACAATTATTTCCTGCTCGAAATTGCGCTGAAAACCGGCCGTCATCACCAAATCCGCTGCCAGTTGGCGAAAATCGGCTGCCCGATAAAAGGCGATTTGAAATACGGCTCGCCCCGTTCCAATCCCGACGGAGGAATAAGCCTGCACGCCCGCCGCGTCCGGTTTATCCATCCCGTTTCAAAAAAAGAGATAGAAATTATCGCGCCTGTTCCGGAAGAAAAACTCTGGCAGGCGTTTGAAAAGGGATAGGAATATTAAAAGTCCGGCATTTCGCCTCCCTGCGGCATTCCGCCCATACCGTTCGGCGCTCCGCCTCGCTCGCCTCTGCCACCGCGTTCGCCTCGTTCGCCTCTCGGCCTCATAGGCGGTCGTCCGTCGCTGAAACGCACTTCGTGCCGCTTTTCAAGAAAAACCTGATACTGTTCGGCGGTCAGTTTTTTTGCGATTTTCTTGTTCGATTTTTCAATCTGTTTCTGTATTTTTCCATCGATTTTCGCAATTTTTTCGCGGTTTTTCGTGATTTTCTTTTCATCCCAATCCTTGGCGTCACGTTCTTTTTTCATCAGCTCCATCTTTTGAGATTCAAGTTTGCGAACCGATTTATGTTCATCGCCGAGGATTTTACCAACATCAGCCCTTTGTTCCAGAGTGATGCCCGGAATTTCGGGAAAATTTTCGAGAACGGGCGTATCGTCCGTTTCCTGATAATTAAATTCGCCTCTGTTTCCGGAAGGAGGTCCGCCTCTTTGACCGCCACCAAATCCGCCTCCGCCGAATCCGCCTCCGCCACCGAATCCGCCTTGTGCATAAACATTTGCGCCAAGCGCAATCGTCATCAATAAAATAAAAATCTTTTTCATTATTATTAAATTTAATAAAATAAGCACAAAAATAATCGGCCGAACTGAAAACTATTTCTGAAAAACGCTCAAACGGCAAATAATCCGCATAAAACGGAATTTTTTATCTTGAAACGACTTACCCGCTCCGGAATTACATCTATAATATAATATTTAAGTGGAATATCTGTTCTGTTCCAAACAAAAAAATAAGAAAATTTTTTCAACTTTTGACGAAATAAAAATAATTCCATTATCTTTGCGGTACAAATAACGTTTGGATTATTGAAATTTAATTTTTTAAACAAAATGAAAAAACTTATTTTATTATCAGTCATTGCATTAGGATTATTGTACGCATGCAGCAGCGTACCTATTACAGGCCGTTCGCAACTGAACCTCGTTTCCGACTCGGAAGTTTTAACTTTGAGTTTGCAGGAGTACAACGACTACATCAAGACCGCTACGAAATCGACCGACAAAACTAAAACTGCTCTGGTCGTCAAGGTTGGAACTAACATTGCAAACGCCGTTACCCAGTATTACAAATCAATCGGACAGGAGGCTGCATTAAGCGATTATTCCTGGGAATTTAACCTGATTGAAGATGCGCAGGTAAACGCTTTTTGTATGCCCGGCGGTAAAATCGTAGTTTATACCGGAATTTTGCCCGTAACGCAGGACGAAACCGGTTTAGCCGTAGTTCTCGGACACGAAGTCGGCCACGCTATTGCAAAACACGCTAACGAGCGGATGTCGCAACAGGTTGTGGCTCAATACGGAGCGACGGCGGTAGGCGCTTTGCTCGGCGGAAAATCGGAAACTATCCAAAATATCGCACAACAAGTTTACGGACTTGGAGCGCAATACGGAGTAATGCTTCGATACGAACGCAAGCAAGAATTGGAAGCCGACCGCCTTGGCCTCGATTTAATGGCTATTGCCGGTTACGACCCGCAAAAGGCCGTTTCTTTCTGGCAACGAATGGCTGCGCAAAGCAGTGCGTCAGTACCCGAATTTATGAGTACTCATCCGGCTGACGCTACCCGCATTGCAGAAATTCAGAAATTTATGCCCGAAGCGATGGAAATTTACAACACGCTTCACAAGTGATAAAAATTTTGTGCCGGATTCTTACTTTTCCGGCACAAATTTTGCCAAAGGAGCCATACGTGCGCGATTCAGAATGAGTTCGCTATCGCTGACCGAATAACTGTCGGCTACCTCGAAAACCTTTTTCAGATTGTTTTCGGTTTCCATATTAACGCACATTTTCAGAGTTGCGGCTAACTTGGAAAACCGAATCCGGTTGCCGATTTTCAGGATATAAGTTCCCGTAAATGTGTTGCAGCCCAGATTTCCGCTCGTTTTGCCCGCGGCGTCGAGCAACAGGAAAGCCTGCGAATTTTCGACCGGCTTGCCGTTCAGTTCGGCTAATTTCCATTTCTTGCCCGTTAGAAGCGGATTCACCTGCGCAAGGATGTAATCGGCTGCGTGTTCGCCGGTTATCACGTTGCTTTCGTTGTCCAATTTGGTCAGTTGGCCTTCGGCTACGGCGTAATGCGAAACTTCCTTGCTCCGCGCATCAGTCAGAGTAACCGTGTTTCCAAGTGCGCTCCACTGGAAAGTACCTTTGGTTTCAAACGGCGTGTCGTCGTGGCCTATGTACTTCTCAATCAGCGTATAAGCGCCTTTTTTGTCTAATGTCAGCCGAGTTTCTATTCCCGGACAGTCGGCACAGGGAAGAAGGCCGATGTAAGTTCCCGCCCATTCGAGATTATTGCGGGCATTGTCGCCGATATAAACGGGCGACGGCTTTTCGGCTTCGACTGAACTCTTTGATTTGCAACCGTAAAATTCTGCAATCATAACTAAAATCGTTGATACAATAATTAAAGTCCTTTTCATATTACACTAATAAATGTTAAAAAATACGGTGCAAAGGTATGAATTTTTTTATATCCGGCCAAAGATTTTAATAATTTAATCATTCATCGGTAAAATATTGCATTTTTTTTCCTGAAATGACTTTTTTTTTGTACATTTGCCGACTTTTTGAATAGAACAAATATTATTCTAAAATAAATTTACTTATGGACAAAAAACGAGTTTATCTCTTCGGCGCAGGCGCAGCCGAAGGTCGTTCGGATATGAAAGACCTCCTTGGAGGGAAAGGCGCTAACTTGGCGGAAATGAACCTTATAGGGGTTCCTGTTCCTCCCGGTTTTACTATTACAACCGAAGTCTGTACCGAATACAACCAACTGGGAAAAGACGATGTGATTGAGTTGATAAAAGAAGATGTAGAGGCTGCAATGAAGCACGTCGAATCGCTGACCGGTACTAATTTCGGCGATAAGGAAAACCCGCTACTCGTGTCGGTGCGTTCGGGCGCCCGCGTGTCGATGCCGGGTATGATGGACACCGTCCTCAACCTCGGTATGAACGACAGCGCTGTGGAAGCAATCGCCCGCAAATCG
>JAISUN010000113.1 GCA_031272085.1 Dysgonamonadaceae bacterium
TGAAAGGGCGACGCTTTCATAGCGCCAGTTGTACAAATCATCCGACGAATAGCAGGTTACGCCAACCAACGCCGCACTTGTACGCTCGCCTTTATGTTCGCCGAACCAATAGTATTTACTTTCGTGAAAAAGAATCCCGCCGCCGTGGGCATTGATATGCTCGCCACGATTGTCGAGCCAGAGATCACCCGGATAAAAGGCGTCGTATTGTTGCGCAAAAAGAGCGCTATTCCCGATGAATAAAAGAAGTAATATAATTTTTTTCATAAGTCAAAAATTGAAGTCTTACTAAAAAAATAGATTGCCAAAAACACACTTTTTTTTTTCGTACTTCCGGCAATCTATCAATTAAAAACTAATACCTATTTTACAATTCTAATACCCCGGATTTTGAGTAAGTTCCGCATCCTTATTACGTTGAATTTCCGACAGTGGGATGGGCAGCAGGATATGTTTGCTTGCATTGAAGCCGGTGATTGGCTTGTATGTATCTGTGTTCAGCGGAATACGGTCTGCCAGCTTACCTGTACGCAACAATGTCATACGGCGGTTTTCTTCGCCTATGAGTTCACGGGCGCGTTCATCGAGTATGAAGTCAATGCTGATATCCGATGCGCTGACTTTTCCCAGATTGGCGTTTCCGCCGGCGGCACGGGCTTCCTTGAAAGCGCGGTCGCGCAGTACGTTGATGTCTTCGGCTGCGCCCGATGTGTTATTCTGACGCAAACGGGCTTCGGCGCGAAGCAGGTACGTTTCGCCCAAACGCATCATAGGCCAGTCTTTTACAATGGCATAGCCAAAATCGTCGGTCGGGTCGTAGCCGCCCCATTTGGTAACGTAAGGATACATTATTTCTATGCTGTCGCTCTCGTAAAGGATAATCCTGTCGCCAAGTTTGACTTTCACTTCTGCTACTTTTTCGGAAGAATTCAAAGCCACGCGGTAGCCTTTTGTGTCTATGCCGATTGTTCCGCTGTTTTCGTAATCGAAACTCGGATTGTTGTACCAGAGAACTCTGCGGATATTGAAATTGCTGTTGCGGATATCGCCTTCCAGACCGTTCCAAACCGTATATTTCATAAAGTTGCTTAAACGGAGGCGTCCGTTTCCGCGTCCGCCGAGCGAATCGCAGTTGACGTAGCCGATGTCAATTTTATGAAGAGCGGGTTGCCAAACGCGGCGTTGCTGCGGATTATCTATCGTTCCTCCCGTTACGTTTACGTTATATTCCATCTCAAATGTCCAAATAGCTTCGGTGTTGCCCTGTGAGCGACGCTGGTTGCCGAAACGGAACATATCGCGGTAATAATCACCGCCTTCGCCGAGGAATTTCCCGTAGCGGGCTTCGATAAGTTTGTATTTGCCGCCGCTGATGATTTCGGTTGCCGCCTGTTCTGCCTTGGCATAATAGGAATTGTCGCGCATTCCTATCCGCAAATAGGCTTCGGCTGCAAGTTGTCGAGCCATATCCTTGTTGCAGCGGCTTGGTTTGGCTGTTGCGTCCACATCGGGCAGATTGGTCATGGCATACTGCAAATCTTCGTCAATCAGCTTATCCACTTCGGCTACCGACTGACGGGTAAAATCGAAAGTAGGCACCGATACAGGTTCCGAAAGCAGAGGCACATCGCCCCACAGCGTTACAAGTTGATTGTAGGCATAAGCGCGGAAAAATCGCGCTTCGGCATTTGCAGGCTTATTTTCATCGCCCACAGCCGCAATTATCAAATTGGCATTGTTAATAAACTCGTAACATTTTCCCCAAAGGTAGGAAACGGCTGCATTTTCAGAGTTTAAATCCGCATACTGGTAAAACGGATTTTCCACGCCTTGCGTAGCGCCTCCCGAACAGACGTCGGTTCCGATTTGCCAGCACGAATGATAACCTTGATTGCTCGAATAGCCGCCAATTTCGGCAACTATACGGTGTAAACCCGCCAGCTGCGCATCTACCGTGGCGGCGTCGGTCGCACCCGTAGCGTCAAAACTGTAAGGTTTTTCCGTCAAATAGTCCTCGCCGCAACCTGTAAAAAGCACAAGCGAAAGAACTGCTATTGTAATTATCTTATATTTCATCGTAAAATTAATTTATATAGTTAATAATCAGAATGTTATATTAAGCCCGAAGACTATGTCGCGAGTAACGGGATAGTTGGTTTCCCAGCTACCCTCCGTGCCAGAAGTAACTCCACGCTGCTGATAAACGGATTCGGGGTCCCAACCTATCCAGTTGGTAAAGGTTGCAAGGTTTCGTCCGCTTATATAAAATTGAATATCGCCGATACCTGCGCTTTTCATCCACGTTTTAGGCAGGCGGTAACTCAAAGTAACATCTTTGATACGGGTATAACTTGCATCCATCGGGAAGCCGTAACCATGGCTGTTGGAGTGGTCGCCGAGCGAACGCCATTCGTTGCTTTTGTTTTCGGGCGTCCAGAAGCCTATTTCCGCAGGTCCGTTGCGGCGTCCCATTTCGTCGGAAGCCGTACCCAGAACATAATTGTTACGCATCAAACCCTGAACGGTTTGGATGAAAATGCTTAACGACAGATTTTTGTAGGTGAACGTATTGGTCAGACCGCCTGTCCATTTCGGAAGCGTTTGTCCGAGAACTCGGCGGTCGTTGTCATCAATTTTTCCGTCGGGTTTATCTTCGGGGCGTCCGTCGCCATCTTCATCAGGGCTGCCGATGTCGGCAAGTTTCAGGTCGCCTGCCACAGCTGCATCATCCCAACCGATATTTCCGCCTTCACTCACGGGTTTGCCGATTTCGTCTTCCTGCCAGATGCCGACTTTGGTATAGTCATAAATCACGCCCAGAGGCTTGCCGATAAACCAGCGGTTGCTAAGGTCGTCGCCGCCATCTCCGTAAACGTCAACCCATTTGTTGGAGTTGGTCGAAAATACGAGGGTGGTCGCCCATTTGAAGTCATTCGTGCTGATATTGTTGGAATTAATCGTGATTTCCAGACCTTTATTATTCAGCACGCCGATATTGCTCCATACATCCGCAAAACCCGAAATCGTATTGAGGTTTTGAAGCAGCAAAACGCCGTCAGTAGTGCGGTTGTACCATTCTATCGTACCATTAATGCGGTTTTGCCAAAGTCCGAAATCAACGGCAAGGTTCATACCTTCGGTACGTTCCCAGTGCACGTCGGAATTACCCATTCGCGTACCCACTTTCATTGTCGTTGACGTTCCTCCGTCCATAGCCAGCGTGCTGGATGTCAGCTTGAAGAACGAACCGTAAACGGGCAGCGAAGCATTTCCCGAATATCCCCACGATGCGCGGAGTTTCAGGTTATTAAGCACAGATGTAAGCGGTTGCGCAAACTCTTCGTTTGTAAGGTTCCAACCTACTGCAAACGAGGGGAAATTACCCCATTTTGAATCTGTACCGAAAACCGAAGACGCATCACGGCGCATTGTGGCGGTAAACAGGTAGCGACTGTCGTAATTATAGTTCAGACGCCCCATCCACGATTGCAGACGCCGCATATCCGCTTCCGACGAAACGGACTGCGTAGAGCCTGTTTCCAAATTGCCCCAGCCGAGGTTGTCGTTAGGAAACATTCTGGAATAAGCGTAAGCCTCCTGCCAGTATTTGCTTGAAGCAGAGAACAGTCCCGTCAAATCAAAGTGATGTTTGGCTATGTCTTTGTTGTAAGAAAGGATATGCTCTATCAGATAATACTGCGATTCGGAATTGTAGATATAGCCGTAACCGTTTTCATTATAAACCGTTTCGCCTTCGTAATAATTGTTGCGGGTCGGAATATAGGAATAACCTGCATTCAGGCGATATTTCAAACCGCTAAGCGGTGAAATCAGTGCGCCCAAATTCAACTCGGCATAGCCGTTTACGGAAATATTGAACGAGCGGCGTTCGGGATTAATGGTCGTATTCAGCATGGGATTCGACCACAGCGTTTCGGAATACATCGGATAATGCGTGTAGGTTACGCCGTCATCCTCGTACATTTTGGCATAAGGACTCATTGCGCTTGCATTCAGCAGATTGGCGCGTCCTCCATCGCGATTGTGCGCCACGATATTGGTGCTGGCTCCTACTGTGATGTACTTTGTGGGATTAACGTCAATGTTCGTACGAATAGAATAACGCTTGTAGTTATATCCCAACACTACGCCCTGCTGGTCGAGGAAGTCGCCCGCAACATAATATTTGGCATTTGCGCTACCGCCGGAAATGCTGACATTGTGGTCCTGAACAATTCCCGTCTGTGTAACCTCGTCAATCCAGTCTATCGTTTTTCCCGCTTTGAAATTATCCACTTCATAAGCATACTGTACGCCGCCGTAATCCGGATTCAGAGGTTTAACCTTGATACGTGCATATTCGGCATAACGTTCGAGCAACTGGTCGGTTGAGCCGGGTTCGAGTATATGCGCGATTTCGGAGAAGCCGACATATCCGCCGTAACGGACTTTCGGGGTATCAACGCTTCCTCGTTTTGTAGTAACAAGGATAACGCCGTTAGATCCCTGTACGCCATAAATGGCTACGGAAGAGGCGTCTTACAGGATTTCGATGGACGCGATGTCGTTGGGGTTAATGTCGTTGAGCGAGGCGTCGCCCGACATTGCGATTCCGTCAACCACAACAAGCGGCGACGTGCTCAAATTCACCGAACTGCGCCCGCGAGTGAGGATACTTGCCGTTTCACCCGGAATAGACGAACTTTGCGTAACATTCACACCGGCAGTTACGCCCTGAATAGACTGGGCGAGGTTGGCGACGGGCAGGTTCGACAAACGCTCTTTCGGAACCGAAGTAACCGAACCCGTTATGTCCGATTTCTTCTGCGTACCGTAGCCTACAACTATCACTTCATCAAGGCTTTGAGTGTCTTCATCAAGCGTGATGTTGATAGTGGTGTTGCTGCCCACCACAATTTCCTGCGTCGTGAAACCGATGTAGGAAATGCGCAAAACGGCGCCTTCGGGAACGTCGAGGGTAAATTCACCGTTGACGTCGGTAATCGTTCCTGTTGAAGTGCCTTTAATAGCCACATTGGCGCCAATGACCGTCTCGCCTGTACGGTCAGTAATCACGCCCGTGATTTTCTTTCTTTGCTGTTGAATCTCAGTGCTTTCAGCGGCATAGGTTTTTAATGGCAGCGCCATGCAGAGGTTCAAGGCAATCAATAAAAATAGATAACATTTTTTCATACCTAAAATCGTTAAATAATACTTTTAAATTTAAATTTTTGCAAAAATATACCGTTACAATATGAAACAGGTTGAATTTCCATTCAAAAAAGTCGAAATTTCACGTATGCAACATT
>JAISUN010000138.1 GCA_031272085.1 Dysgonamonadaceae bacterium
ATTGCCGCCGTTTCGGGGATGGGACTGCTGATTTCCAATTATTCCTCGACCATGCAGCAGGCGATGTTTGTGATTTTCTTTTTTATGATAATCCTGTTGCTGATTAGCGGACTGTTCACGCCGATAGCCAGTATGCCGCAGTGGGCGCAGACTTTCACCATATTCAACCCCTTGCGCTATTTCATCGAAATTATGCGGAATACCTTCCTGAAAGGAAGTTCATTTGTAAATAATTTGCCGCAAATGGGTTCTTTGATTATCTTTGCAGTGATTTTAAACGCCTGGGCGATTATCAGTTACAGAAAAAGCGCGTGAAAATGAATATTGAAGCCTTCTACAAGCAACAAATCGAGGCTTGGCCGACGGCAGCCGAAAATTACGGGCAACTGAAATCAGTTGTCAGTAAAAGCATTGATTTTGAGGGATTTAAGATTGACGTCCAGTTCAATCCCGAAAGAATCCGCTCGACTGCCGCAAAAGTTGATTCCGATTCAATCGGGAAACGCCCCTGTTTCCTCTGTGCCGAAAACCGTCCCGAAGCGCAGCAAACGCTTGATTATCAGGGCAAATATTCAATTTTGGTAAACCCCTACCCCGTTGCCGAGCGTCATCTCACAATTCCCGAAAACTGTCATCAAGACCAGAAAATCGAAGGCAGAATCGGCGATATGCTGGCTCTGGCAGCGGATTTGAACGATTATACCCTGCTTTACAACGGGCCTAAATCCGGCGCTTCGGCTCCCGACCACTTTCATTTTCAGGCAATTAAGCGAAATATTATGCCTTTTGAGCGCGATTTCCGCAATTTCCGCGGCAAAACCCTGATAAAATCAGAGAATGAAGGTAATATCCTGAATATGAGGAACTACCTGCGGAAAGTTTTTATTTTTGAAAGCAAAAATCCCGCATGGATAGAAGAAAAATTTAACATTTTAGTTGAAGCGATGCGGAAAATTTTCCCGTCCGAGCCGGAGCCGGGCATGAATATTCTGCTCTGGAATGATGGCGAAACCCGCTGCCTATCGGTATTTCCAAGAAGCCGCCACCGTCCCCGACAGTTTTTCCAAGAAGGCGGCGCTCAAATTATGATTTCCCCCGGCGCTGTCGATATGGCCGGAACGCTGATTACCGCCCGCCAAGCGGATTTCGACAGAATTGACGCCCTGCTTCTCGCCGATATTTTTGAGCAGGTCAGTATCGACGACGATGCGGAGCAGGGGATTGTTTCTGCGCTTTTTTTGCCTTAACCTTGATTTTGTTACCACAAAGGACACAAAAAATCTTCTTAATCTTGTGAAAATCGCGGTTAAAATAACGGCTCTGGCTATTATCATTTAGCGAAATTTTTGGGGCGATGAAAAAACTAAAATTTCAACAAAAATCAAAAAATATTCCATATCTTTGCACATAAATTTCCAATATCATTATGACCCAACCCGAAATAAGTATCGGAATCCTCTCGGCCGGCGAGATTTGCGTAAAGAATAATCCCGGAAACAACTCGTTTATCATTAAAAATGTTGTTTTCGGAAAGGAATTTCATTGGGAAAGGCGGGAAGACCAGGAATTTCGCGGCGAACTGAAAATAATCCGCGAAAACGGGCTGCTGACAGCCGTTAACGTGATTCCGATAGAAGAATACCTCGAAAGCGTGATTTCATCGGAAATGTCGGCCGCTTCGTCGCTCGAATTTTTGAAGGCTCACGCCGTCATTTCGCGCAGTTGGCTGATGGCTCAAATCGAAAAATCGAAAAGCCCCGACAAGGGAAAACACGCATCAATAACGGAAACCGAAACAGAATACATACGCTGGTGGGACCGCGAAGACCACGAAAATTTCGACGTTTGCGCCGACGACCATTGTCAGCGTTACCAAGGTATTGCAAGAGTTTCTTCGCCCTGCGTGAAGGAGGCCGTTCAAGCCACTTTCGGCGAGTTCCTGACTTACGAAGGGCGGATTTGCGACACGCGCTTTTACAAGTGTTGCGGCGGACGGACGGAAAATTTTGAATCCTGCTGGGAGCCGGAGCCTCATTCGTATTTGACCTCAATAGTCGATACAGACGCCGACGGAAGCGTGTTTTGCGACACCAAGGACAGCGCCGTCCTCGCTCAATTCCTGAATGATTACGATTTGGAAACTACCGATTTCTACCGCTGGCAAGTAACTTACAGCCAGGAAGAAATCAGCAATCTGATAAAGCGCAAAACAGGCTGGGATTTCGGACAAATCATTGATTTGCAGCCGGTTGAAATAGGAGCGTCAGGACGGATAGTTCGCCTGAAAATTATCGGGACAAAACTTGTGAAAACCATTGGAAAAGAACTGTTTATCCGCAAAGCGCTGTCGGAATCTCATCTTTACAGTTCGGCTTTTACCGTAGGTAAAAAGTTTGCAGATGCCGACCGGAGCGGGATTCCCAGCGAGTTTACGCTGCACGGTTCGGGCTGGGGACACGGCGTAGGCCTTTGCCAGACAGGAGCGGCGGTTATGGCCGCCAAGGGCTTCAATTACAAGCAGATACTCGAACATTATTTTCCCGGAAGCAAGTTGGAAAAACTGTACTAAAAAAACGCCGGCTTGTGTTGAAACGAGCCGGCGTCATTGCGGCGTTTAGGCCGCATTATGAAAACAACTTAAATTTTATCTTCTTGGAGGTCTGCCGCCTTCGGGACGTTCAGAGCGTTCGCGCCTTTCGGGACGCGGGCTTTCCTTATAACCTTCGGGACGCGGCAGCAAGGCTTTGCGCGAGAGTTTGAACTTGCCGGTTTTCTGGTCGATATCAACAAGTTTTACCTCAATCGTATCGCCTTCTTTCAAGCCTGATTCTTCAACAGTTTCGAGGCGTTTCCAGTCGATTTCGGATATGTGGAGCAGTCCGTCGCGACCGGGCAAAAATTCCACAAACGCGCCGTAAGGCATTATCGAGCGCACTTTTCCTTCGTAAACTTCGTTCACTTCGGGAACGGCGACTATGCCCTTAATCTTTGCGATAGCGGCGTCGATAGAATCTTTGTTGGAAGCGGCAACTTCTACGCGGCCAATTCCGTCGATTTCTTCAATCGTAATCGTAGTGCCGGTTTCTTCCTGCATCCCCTGGATAATTTTTCCGCCCGGGCCAATCACTGCGCCGATAAATTCTTTGGCAATAATCAGCACTTCGATTCTCGGAGCGTGGGGTTTGAGGTCGGCGCGGGGTTCGGAAATTGTTTCCATCAGTTTTCCGAGGATGTATTCGCGACCCTGTTTTGCCTGTGCCAGAGCGTTTTCCAAAATTTCGTAAGAAAGTCCGTCCACTTTAATATCCATTTGCGTAGCGGTAATTCCGTCGCGGGTTCCGGTAACTTTGAAGTCCATATCGCCGAGGTGGTCTTCGTCGCCGAGAATATCGGAAAGAACAGCGTAATTCTGTCCTTTGTTTTCCGAAATAAGTCCCATTGCGATGCCGGAAACCGGTTTTTTAATCTGAACGCCGGCGTCCATCAGAGCCAGAGTTCCCGAACATACGGTAGCCATCGACGACGAGCCGTTTGATTCGAGAATATCGGAAACTATGCGGATGCAATAAGGATAATTTTCGGGAATCATATTTTTGAGCGCCCGGTGAGCGAGGTTTCCGTGGCCAATTTCGCGGCGGCCTACTCCCCGTTGGGGTTTTGCTTCGCCGGTAGCGTAAGGCGGGAAATTGTAGTGCAGCAGGAAGCGCTCGTTATCGCGAACCAGCACGTCGTCGATAAGTTTTTCGTCGAGTTTGGTTCCGAGGGTAACGGTGGCTAAGGCCTGCGTTTCGCCGCGGGTAAAGACAGCCGCTCCGTGAGGGCCGGGGATATAATCGACTTCCGACCAGATGGGGCGTATATCGGTAGTTTTGCGTCCGTCGAGGCGGATACCTTCGTCGAGTATGCAGCGGCGCATCGCTTCTTTTTCCACATCGTGGTAGTAGCGGGCTATCAGGGCTGCTTTTTCGTCGGTCAGTTCCTCTTCGGTAAACTGCGCTTTGTATTCTTCTACGATTGCTTCAAAAGCCTCTGTGCGTTCGTGTTTGCCCTGTCCTGATTTTGCTACGGCATAAACTTTGTCGTAGAGTTTGGCTTTCACGTCGGCACGCAGGTCTTCGTCGTTCACTTCGTGGTTGTATTCGGCTTTCACGTCGGTTCCGAGTTCTTTCATAAGGTCGATTTGCGCCTGGCACATCACCTTAATTGTTTCGTGAGCGAATTTTATGGCGTCGAGCATTTCCTTTTCCGAAACTTCCTTCATTTCGCCTTCGACCATCATAATATTGTCGATGGTTGCGCCTACCATAATATCTATGTCGGCTTTCGCAAGTTCCGAAAATGTAGGATTAATCTTTAACTGTCCGTCGATTCGGGCTACCCTCACTTCGGCAATCGGGCCGTTGAAAGGAATAGTCGAAACAGCGAGGGCTGTCGAAGCGGCAAGGCCTGCTAAGGCGTCGGGCATATCTTCGCCGTCGGACGAGAAAAGGATAATGTTTACAAAAACTTCTGCGTGGAAATTGTCCGGGAAGAGCGGGCGCAAAGCGCGGTCAACCAGACGGCAAGTCAGGATTTCATTGTCCGAAGCCCTGCCTTCTCTTTTAGTAAAACCGCCCGGATAGCGTCCGAAAGCGGAGTATTTTTCTTTGTACTCAACTTGCAACGGCATAAAATCCGTGCCGGGAACAGCGTCCTTGGCCGCGCAAACCGTAGCCAGAATCATTGTATTGTTCATTCGGAGTTCGACCGAGCCGTTGGCCTGTTTAGCCAACTTTCCGGTTTCGAGGGTAATGACTCTTCCATCACCCAGTTCAATTGTTTTCTTAATTGGATTAATCATAAATAATCTTAATATAATATACTTTCTTCTCTAAAAATCGTGCAAAGATAATTAAAAATAAGGGAAATAATTGTATATTTGCACAAAATTTCATATTATAACAAAAAATGACAAGAAAAAACATCGTAAAATTCGTATTTTCAGGTCTTGTTTTTGCGCTTGCGGCTACCGGTTGCGCCGACAAAAACAAGTTTACCATTGAAGGAAAAGTTAAGGACGGAGCCGGAAAAATTCTCTATTTCGAGAACATTACCACTAACTCAATCCTTACGCTCGACTCCGTAAAACTCGGCGGCGACGGCAATTTCAAGTTCAAACACGCTCGTCCCGAAGCGCCTGATTTTTACCGCATCCGGCTGAACAGGCAATTCATAACCATTGCTGTCGATAGTACGGAAACTGTTGATATTCAGACTGATACCCTTTATTTTGCAGCAAACTGCATTATCGGCGGTTCGCCCGAATCGGAAAAAATAAAAGTCCTTGCCGCTTTGCAGGCCAAAACGGGCGAGGCTTACAATAATCTTCAAAAACAGTTTGCAGCAAAGGCGGTTACGACCGACGAATACGTTGCCGGCGTAAACAGTGCGATTGACGAATATAAAGCCAAGGCTCGCGAATATATTTACGCCGCTCCGGGTTCGGCTTCGGCCTATTTCGCTCTGTTGCAGCAAATTAATAAACTGCTGATTTTCGACCCTTATGAAAAAGCCGACTCAAAAGCCTTCGGCGCAGTGGCCAACGTTTGGAATATGAATTATCCTAACGCCGCACGCACAAAGCAACTTGTAGGGCTTTACGCACAAGGACTTGCGGCAATCCGAGGCGAAAACGGCGGCGGTATTTCCGAAAAAGTGAAAGAGATGGACAGCCGCGATTATTTCGACTTCACGCTGCCGTCGGTAAACGATATGCCCGTCCGCCTGTCGGAAGTCGGCAAGGGAAAAGTTGTGCTGCTCGACTTTACGGCGCAGGCAATGGAAGATTCGCCTGCCCACAACCGTTTGCTGGCGCAGGTTTATGCCAAATTTCATCCTCTGGGACTGGAAATTGTGCAGGTTTCGCTCGATACCGACACGCATTTCTGGAAAAATGCAGTAGTAAACCTGCCCTGGATTTCGCTGTTGGACGCCGAATCGGTGCGTTCCGACATAGTGAAGCGGTATAATGTTACAAAAATTCCGGTTGCTTTTGTCCTTAATAAGGAAGGCGAGTGCGTGAAGCGTTTCGACGCCTTCGATTCGATGGAAAAAGAACTCGAACCGCTGTTAAAGCGTTAAAAATGTTGTAAAACATACTTTAAATTTTGACGTTAAATAAAAAATCACTACTTTTGCATTGAAATAAACGTTGGAGTTCCGGTCTGAATGTGGCCGGAATTCTTTTTGTTTTTTTGTTTTTCGTAATAAAAATTTTTAAAAACTTAAATATTATCTAAAAATACAGAACTATGGCTGTACAGTACATGACCAAAGAGGGATACAATAAGTTAATTGAAGAAATAAACTACCTCGAATCGGAAAAACGCCCGGCTATTTCGCGACAGATTGCGGAAGCGCGGGACAAGGGCGACTTGTCGGAAAACGCCGAGTACGACGCCGCCAAAGAAGCGCAGGGAATCCTCGAAGCAAAGATTGCCCAGTTGAAGAACCTTGTATCTACCGCCCGACTGATTGATGAAAACCGCATCTCGACCGACAGCGTGCAGATTATGAACAAAGTTACCCTGAAAAACGTCAAGAATAACCAAAAAATGGTTTACACTCTCGTGTCGGAAAGCGAAGCCGACCTGAAACAGGGCAAAATCGCCGTCAATACCCCGATAGGAAAAGGACTGCTGGGCAAAAAAGTAGGCGAAATTGCCGAAATAAAAGTGCCGAGCGGAATACTTAACCTCGAAATAATCGACATCTCGATATGACAATTTTCAGCAAAATAATAGCCGGCGAAATACCGAGTTACCGCGTGGCGGAAAACGAAAATTATTTCGCATTTCTCGACATCAACCCGATGGCGAAAGGACACGTTTTAGTCGTTCCCAAGCAGGAAACAGACTATATCTTCGACTTGGACGACGCCGTTTTGAGCGGCCTTGCCGTCTTTGCAAAGCGCGTAGCCGAAGCAATCAAGGCGGCCATCCCCTGCCGGCGCGTAGGCGTTTTGGTTCTCGGAATGGAAGTGCCTCATACTCACGTACATCTGATTCCGCTCAATCAGGAAACCGACGTCGATATCTGCAAACCCAAACTGAAACTTGCTCCCGACGAATTTAAAGCAATTGCCGATGCTATCGCCGAAAAATTTTCTGCCAAATAACGAAACAAAATTTTTCTTCCTTTTATTTTTTGATTTATCAAACAATTTAATTACTTTTGCAAATTCAAAATAGCGTAATTAAAATGCCGGATATCAAAAAAATTAAAAATGCCTTGATTTCAGTCTATCACAAAGAGGGATTGGACGAAATTTTGCTTGCCCTGAATAATGAAGAAGTAAACTTCATTTCCACCGGAGGCACCCGCGATTACATCGAATCGAAGGGCTACTCCTGCCGGGCAGTCGAAGACCTTACAGGCTATCCCTCAATTCTTGGCGGACGGGTAAAAACCCTGCACCCCAAAATCTTTGGCGGAATACTTGCCCGCCGCAGCAACCAAAGCGACCAAGCGCAGATGCAGGAATACGAAATTCCCGATATTGATTTGGTAATAGTGGACTTATACCCATTTTCCGATACTCTCGCTTCGGGCGCAGAAGAGGAAGAAATAATCGAAAAAATAGATATTGGCGGAATTTCGCTGATTCGCGCGGCCGCAAAAAATTTCAAAGACGTGATTATCGTCGCTTCCCGCGAACAATACAATCCGCTGCTGAACCTGCTGACCGAAAACGGAGCCGTATCAACCCTCGAAGAACGCAAATGGTTTGCAAAAGAAGCATTTGCAGTATCTTCGGCTTACGATACCGAAATTTTCCGCTGGTTCGACAACGGCGAACACTCGCATTTCCGCTTCGCGGAAGATGAGGCAAAAGTCCTGCGGTACGGCGAAAACCCGCATCAAAAGGGCTTTTTCTACGGACGTTTCGATACGCTTTTCGAGCAACTGCAAGGAAAGGAAATTTCGTACAACAACCTGCTCGACATCGACGCCGCCATTGCACTGATAGCCGATTTCGACGAACTCACATTTGCAATCCTCAAACACAACAACGCTTGCGGAATAGCCTCGCGTCCCACAGTGAAAGAGGCTTGGGAAGCGGCTTTGGCAGGCGACCCCATTTCCGCTTTCGGAGGAATCCTCGTCTGCAACGCCCCGATTGACAAGGCGGCCGCAGAAGAAATAGGAAAAATATTTTTTGAAGTCATCATTGCGCCCGATTACGATACCGACGCGCTGGAAATACTGATGAGGAAAAAGAACCGCATCATCCTCATTCAGAAAGAATACCCCGAATACGGACTGCAATTCCGCTCCCTGCTGAACGGAGTTATCGCACAGGAACGCGACCTGAAAACAGAAGTCGAAAGCGACTTGAAGCCCGTTACTACCAAACGGCCTTCGGCAGGCGAAACAGAAGACCTTTTGTTTGCCAACAAGTTGGTAAAACATACAAAATCGAACGCCATCGTCCTGGCTAAAAACCGGCAACTCTGCGCAAGCGGAACCGGCCAGACCTCGCGCGTTGACGCACTGAAACAGGCTATCGAAAAAGCCAAAAGTTTCGGATTCGACCTCGACGGGGCAGTTATGGCCTCCGACGCATTTTTCCCATTCCCCGACTGCGTGGAAATAGCGGGAAACGAAGGAATCAGAGCAGTAATCCAACCCGGAGGCTCCATAAAGGACAACCTCTCGATAGAGTACTGCAACGAACACGATATAGCAATGGTAATTACCGGAATACGTCATTTTAAACACTAACAATAAAAAATGGGATTATTTTCTTTTACACAAGAACTTGCAATTGATTTAGGCACTGCTAATACCATCATTTTAAGCAATGGCAAAATAGTAGTGGACGAACCTTCAGTTGTAGCCCTCGACGACCGCACCGAAAAAGTGCTGGCAATAGGAAAACAGGCACAACTAATGGAAGGTAAAACACCTGCCAAAATCAAGACCATCCGCCCTCTGAGGGACGGAGTCATCGCAGACTTCAACGCTGCCGAACAAATGATTAGAGGCCTGATAAAAATGGTCAATCCAAAAAACCAGTTTTTCTCGCCCTCGTTGAGAATCGTGATTTGCATCCCTTCGGGAAGCACCGAAGTTGAAATACGCGCCGTCCGCGACTCGGCCGAACACGCAGGAGGCCGCGACGTCTTTATGATATTCGAACCGATGGCGGCCGCTATCGGTATCGGCCTCGACGTAGAAGCCCCCGACGGGAATATGGTCGTCGATATAGGCGGCGGAACAACCGAAATCGCCGTTATCTCGCTCGGCGGAATCGTTTCCAACAAGTCGATAAAAATTGCAGGCGACGACCTGACGCAGGACATTATAGAATATATGGGACGCCAGCACAATATGCGCGTCGGCGAACGCACTGCCGAACAGATAAAAATCAACGTAGGCTCGGCGCTCGTAAACCTCGAAGAACCGCCCGAAGATTTCGTCGTTTTCGGCCCCAACCGAATGACGGCGCTCCCGATGGAAGTCCCAGTTTCGTATCAGGAAATTGCCCACTGCCTCGACAAATCGGTAACAAGAATAGAAATGGCCGTTTTAGCCGCTCTGGAAAGCACCCCGCCTGAACTTTACGCCGACATTGTACGCAATGGAATCTATTTAGCCGGAGGCGGCGCCCTGCTCAAAGGACTGGATAAACGCCTGACCGACAAACTGAATATTGCCTGCCATATTGCCGACGACCCGCTCCACGCAGTGGCCAAAGGCACCGGAATTGCGTTGAAAAACATTAACAGATTTAATTTCCTGATAAGGTAATTGAGAAACTTAATAAATTTCATACAGAAAAATTCCCATTGGCTGCTTTTTATCATACTTATCGCCCTTTCCGTTGTCCTGCTCATCCATAACAACGAGTTTCAGAGAAGCAAATATTTAGCGGTTTTCAGGGAAGTAGCCGGAAGGGTCTATTCCGTTTCAAACAGCGTAGAGTCGTATATGAACCTGAAATCGACCAACGCCGATATTTTGAAGCGGATGTCGGCTCTCGAACAGGAAGCCCTCGGATACCGCCGGACAATAGAACTGCTGAACGATTCGCTCCGCGAAAAAGGAATTACCTTCGCGACAAACGAGGACGTTCATTACAGGATAATGCCGGCAAGGGTGGTCAATAATTCGGTGAACAAAGAGGATAACTACATCACGCTGAACAAAGGGTCGCTCGACGGCTTCAAGCCCGATATGGGAGTTTTCACCCCGAAAGGCGTGGTGGGAGTTATTATGAGCGTTTCGCCCCACTTTTCGATAGTTATCCCGGTGCTGCACCACAAATATCATTTGAGTTGCAAAATCAAGGACAGCAACTATTTCGGCTCCCTGACATGGGAAGGCGGCGACCCCGAAAACACGCTCCTTACCGGACTTCCGAGCCACGCAACCTTCAATCCGGGCGACACGATACTCACTAACGGCTACTCGCCGGTATTCCCCGAAGGAATCCCTGTCGGCGTGGTCGAAGGCGCTCTGAACCGCAAAACCGGCGAAAACAAGTCGCTGAAAGTGAAACTGTTTACCGATTTCAGCAAATTGAGCGAAGTGATGGTAATAGAAAATATTTTTAAAGACGAACAGTTAAATTTAGAGAAAGGAGTTCAAAAATAATGGGAAAATCGTTTATCCGCATAAGCGTGCTTTTTGTTCTGCTCATTTTCTTGCAGATATGGCTGTTCAACAAGATTCATCTTTTCGGGATAGCCACTCCCCTACTCTACATCTATTTCCTGATAAAACTGCCGGTAACGATGAACCGCAACATCGTCCTGCTGCTGTCGGCGCTGATGGGATTTATCCTCGACCTGTTCGATTACTCGCTGGGACTGAATATGCTGGCTCTGGTATTTACCGGATTTTTGCGCTATTATGTCCTCAATTTTCTTGCTCCGCGCGATATTTTCGAGGAATATTCGCCTTCGTTTTCCACTTTCGGACGCTTTTTGTTCATCCGCTACGCCGCCACGCTGATTCTGATTCACGCCGCAATCCTGCTGACTGTCGATACGCTGGCTTTCATCGACCCGCTCCGCCTGCTGTTGAAGATAGTTTCGAGTTCGCTACTGACATTCCTGCTCGTTGTAACATTTGAAAGCATTGATTTTGATATTGTCAAAAGATGAAACGCGACCTGCTCGAATCGGAAAAGCGCAAGATGTACATTATTGGCTTCGTATGCCTGCTGGGGTTTATTTATCTTATCCAACTATTTAAGTTACAGGTAGTTGACGATGAATATAAACAGTGGGCCGACAACAACGCATTCCTTAATAAAACACTTTATCCTTCGCGGGGCGCAATTTACGACCGCAACGGCAAACTGCTGGTTTACAACCAGTCGGCCTACGACGTAACGGTTGTGATGCGCGAAACGGGAGATTTAGACACTACGGCCTTTTGCAAGGCTGTAAACATCGACATCGAAAAGTTGCGGAAACAGTTTGCCGACGTGAAAAACAGGAAACTGAATCCCGGATATTCGCAATATACTCCGCAGATTTTCCTTACCCAACTCGACGACCGGCAGTTCGGGAAATTGCAGGAATCGCTTTACAAATTTTCAGGATTCGACATCCTGAACCGCACAATCAGGAAATACAACTACGAGAACGCCGCCCACGTGCTTGGCTACATCGCCCAGGTCGATAAAAAAAATATGGAAGCCGACAACTATTACAGCCGCGGCGACAATATCGGCAAAACTGGCGTGGAACAATATTACGAATCGGAACTACGTGGGACGAAGGGCGTCGAAGTCCTGCTGCGCGACGTTCACGGAATAATAAAAGGAAAATATCAGGACGGAATCCACGATGTAGAGCCGGTTCCGGGCAAAGACCTGACGCTCTCGCTCGACATCGACCTGCAAGCCTACGGCGAATCGCTGATGCAGAACAAACTCGGCAGCATAGTGATGATTGAGCCTTCGACCGGCGAAATACTCTGTATGGTTTCGGCGCCGACTTACGACCCCTCGATTTTGGTCGGGCGGCAGTTCAGCGACAACTATACCGGACTGAAAAACGACCCTTATACTCCCCTGATTAACAGGGCTATAAACGGGACTTACCCTCCGGGTTCGACATTCAAACCGGCGCAGGCATTAGTTTTCCTGCACGAGGGGATAATCCAGCCAAGCACAGCCTATTCCTGCTATTCGGGATTTCCGCTTGGCGGCGGCAAACCGGCCTGCCACTTACACAACTCGCCCCTTGCGCTGGCTCCGGCGCTCGCCACTTCCTGCAATTCCTATTTTTGCTGGGGATTGAAGGCTATGCTCGACAATAAAAAATACAGTTCCAATCAGGAAGCCCTCGACAAATGGCGCGACGATATGGTTGCACAGGGCTTCGGATACCCGCTCGGCATCGACCTTCCGGGCGAAAAACGCGGAATGATTCCCAACAGCGGATTTTACGACAAGCGTTACAGCCGCTGGAACCCCTTTACCGTCATCTCAATCGCCATCGGACAGGGCGAAATCGAGACAACTCCGCTCCAACTCTGCAATTACGCAGCAACAATATCCAACCGCGGATATTTCATTACTCCGCACATCGTGAAAAAGATAAAAGACACCCCGCTCGACCGCAAATATACCGACAAACGCAGCACCAATTTAGGAATCGATAATTACGCTGCGGTAGTGGAAGGGATGAGATTGGCCGTAACAGGCGGAACCTGCTACCGCGCCAGCATCCCCGGCATAGAAGTTTGCGGAAAAACCGGAACCGTGCAGAACAAGGGCAAAAACCACTCGCTTTTCATCGGATTCGCCCCGAAAGACAATCCGAAAGTGGCAGTAGCCGTGATAGTCGAAAATGCCGGTTACGGAGCCGAATACGGAGTGCCTATCGGCCGCCTGATGATTGAAAAATACCTCAACGGCGAGATTTCAGAGCAATCGAGATACCTCGAAGAAAATATTACTAAAACTTCAATCCTCCGCCATGCCGTACCGAAAAACTAATATATGGGCATCGCTTGACTGGCTGACAATCGCCATTTACCTTATTCTGGTAACGGCGGGCTGGCTCTCAATCCACGCATCGGGTTACAATTACGACCGGATTTCGATGTTCGATATTTCAGGCCGCGCCGGAATGCAGATGATTTGGATAATAAGTTCGATGATTATTGGAATCTCGCTGCTGATGATAGACAGCGACTGGTACGAAATATTCGCTTACTGGATATACGCCTTTATAATAATCCTCCTTATAATAACCGTTTTTGTCGCGCCCGACATCAAAGGCACCCGCTCGTGGCTGATAATGGGGCCGGTGCGGATTCAGCCTGCCGAACTCGCCAAACTCGCTACCGCTCTGGCTTTGGCGCGTCTTATGGGAACTTATAAATTCGAGTTGAACAATACTTCCGGCTATATGAAGGCTCTGGCGCTGATTTTATTGCCCCTGCTGCTGATTATTATGCAAAAAGAGACAGGTTCAGCCCTCGTTTTCCTCACATTTTTCATCGTACTTTACCGCGAAGGAATGTCGGGATACATCATTTTTGCCGGATTTTGCGCCGTTGCATTCTTTATTCTCGGCGTCCGTTACGACGAAGTTCTATGGAACGCTACTCCGGTAGGGCAATACTCGGTATTGACGCTGATAATCATTATGTCCAACGGTTTGCTCTGGATAAACAGGGGCAAAAACAAGTTCAACTTTTTTTACATAATCACTTTGGGAACGCTGGCTCTGTCGTTCCTCGTTTCGCTGTTTTACCAATTCGACCAGATTTATGTATGCCTCGGAATTGTAGGATTTATCATCATTTCGCTATTGGCGCTTTTCCTCAAATATCGAGCGTACAAATACATACTGATTGCAGTTTTTGCCATCGCCTCGGTTGCCTATCTTTTCTCGGTCGATTACGTTTTCAGCGATGTTCTGCAACCGCATCAGCAGGACAGAATCAAGGTTTCGCTCGGAATGATTGAAGACCCTAACGGCGTCGGATACAACGTCAATCAGTCGAAAATAGCAATCGGTTCCGGAGGATTCTGGGGAAAAGGCTACCTCAACGGCACTCAAACAAAGTTGAAATACGTCCCCGAACAAGATACCGATTTCATTTTTTGCACAATCGGCGAAGAAGAAGGCTTTTTGGGAACATCCATCACAATGATACTGTTTACTGTGCTGATAATCAGGATTATACTTATGGCCGAGCGGCAACGGGCGGTTTTTCACCGGGTGTATGGTTACAGCCTTGCATCCATACTGTTTTTCCATTTAGCCATCAATATCGGGATGGTTATCGGGATAACTCCGGTCATAGGAATACCTTTGCCATTTTTTAGTTACGGTGGTTCATCACTTTGGTCTTTTACTGCATTACTTTTCATTTTTTTGAGGCTCGATGCGTCAAGAAATGACCGTCTCTAACAAATTTTAACATTTTTTTTTTGGAAATGTGATAATTTATTACTTACTTTGTAAAATTTTTATTTTAAACGTTATGAATAACACACTAAAATTAGTGTCATTACAGATATGTATTTTATTGATTATCCCGTGTTTAAGCGCATTTTCGCAGAACAACGCGGGCAAACACGGAGCAGAAGGTAATGACATAAAAATAATTAGTGGGAACGCTGAACTCACGGCAGACAAAGTAAACATAAAAAAAGAACTTGCGGTATTGGATTCGATAATGCTGGCAAGGGAATTGGAATCCGAAGAAAACGATGAAGAATTTGGACTTCCTGCCGACGAGTTGTATGACGGCGTTTGGAATAACGACTATGTGAAAGCCTATTCCAATGTATCAGTTCCCGACACTTTTCGCGTTGATTTATCAAGTTTTGTTATGCCGTTTCAAGGCAAGGTAACATCGCCTTTCGGCCCCCGCCGCCGCCGTTTTCATTACGGCACCGACGTTAAACTTTATACCGGCGATACGGTAGTTGCAGCATTTGAAGGAAAAGTGAGAGTTAAAAAATATGAACGCCGCGGCTATGGATATTACATAGTTTTACGCCATCCGAACGGACTTGAAACCGTTTACGGCCATCTTTCCAAGTTTTTGGTTGAAGAAGGTCAGACGGTCAAAGCTGGCGAACCCATCGCGCTTGGCGGAAGCACAGGCCGCTCTACCGGTTCGCATCTGCATTTCGAGTGCCGCTTTCTTGGACGCGCCATAAATCCGGCAGATATTGTCGATTTCGATAATTTCTGCACTTTCGACGATTCCTACCTGTTTGTAAATTCAAAATCGGGAGTTGTCAGCGGAAGCGAAAAATATACGGCTTCCTCGTCGAGTAAAAAAGTTCGCTATTACCGCGTCCGACAGGGCGATACTCTGCTTGGAATCGCGATTAAGCACCGCACTACCGTGGATAAACTTTGCCGCTTGAACAAAATCAGCCGCAACACCATTCTTCGCGTAGGGCGCACAATCAGGACATCATAATCCAACAAAACAGTAGAATTTTTTTCTTCATTTTTTTATAATTTTTTAGGGGAAACATCGAAAGTGTTTCCCCTTTTTAATTTGAAAAATTCATTGCCTTACTTTTATTGTTATATCCGTTTCTTTGCTTACCAAACTGTAATCGCAACTATCAACCGGAACTTCGTGATATTGATTGTCGTCCGCCAAAACCGGAACATTTACAGTCCGCGGAATCTTCTTAAATCCGTAAGCAGTAACCAAAATTTTGTCATTTTCTTTATCCGAGGCGTAATGCCGCGTTTTCAGAATGTTTGTCGTTGCCGAAAACGGAGGAGCAAAAAGGCTTTTGTCCATTTGATTTACCCGATATTCGTGTTCGTAACAGCACAGATTGGACTTGTAAGCGTCTAAATAAACAAAATCCTGCTGCTCGTGCGGAGCGTCGAGCAGCGGCGCGAGCAGATGATATATTGTCTTGAAATACAGATTGTTATAATCAATAAATTTTTTCCGGATTTCTGCGACGCCGTAATGCCGATAATTATTTGTATCGCCCGTAATATCAAGGTTTTCGTCAATCTGTTCTGTAATCAGAACCGGTTTTGAATCCTTGCCGCTTCCATAAACCAAAAACGACTTGTAAAAATATGCCGGAAAAGCCTCAATAACAGAGCCATTGACCTCCTCGCGGCGCTCAAATTCCTGTTCTACGCCTTCTTTGTCAAATTCATAATCATAAAAACGGATTGTTTTTGAATCTTTATTAGTTTTCGTTTCCCATTTTTGGTTCAGCGTTTTGAAGATGCAGAAAGGAATTTCGTTTATTTCGCCGCTCCGGACATAGACGGCTGATGAATGAAAATCGGATTTTTCGGCCAGCCCGTACTTTCGATGAAGGCAGTCGTAGCGCCGAATGTCAAAAGCCTCGTCGAATTTTATATCGGGACAGGTTTTTCCCGCAAGTTTGACCGGAATTTGGCCCGAAAAAAGGTTCAGCAGCGGCTCTACCTGCGATTTTGCCGAATCTATTTGCTCGTCCCGAAGGTTTTCCATTCTCATAATATTAAGTTTCAAAACCTTAATTTCGGGAGTTATCTTCTTGATAATTAACCATATCAATAAGGCGCCGAAAATAAATGTTTCGACAGGAATAAGGAGTGTAATTTTTGCTTCGGTTAAGGCAAAAATGAACGCATATAACGAACCAATAGCAAAAAAGACGGCTGCAAGCGCAATTATAAATGCTTTGACAAATTTTTCCCACTTGACGGAAGAGTTTAACTTGACAATATTCTTTTCGGTCGCTTCGATTTTTGTTATTGCATTTTGATTTTCCGCCTCATCTACTCCGCTTGTTTTCAGCAAATTGTCGAAATAATTGCACACAATGGACTGATGCAGGGCTTCGTATTTTTCCCCGTATTTGTCAATCGGATTATGTTTTGCCGGCGGCATTGCTCTTCAAACCTTATTTCTTCCCCCGCCCCCGCGCCGAAGCCCGTTTAGCCGGTTTCTTTTCCGGCGCTTCGTTCACAATTTTCATTGCTTCGTCGTAGGTCAGGGCTTCCGGTTTCTGGCCTTTCGGAATCTTGTAATTTGCTTTTTTGTAGCAAATATAGGGGCCGTAGCGACCGTTCAGAACCTGCAAATCGCCGTCTTCGGCAAACGATTTGAGCAGTTTTTTAGCCTCTTTTTCTTTCTTCTCGGCAAACAGTTTTTCGGCCTCCTCGATAGTGATTGTGTGCGGATTGTAGCCCTTGGGAATGGAAACAAACGAACTGTCGATTTTCAGATAGGGGCCGAAACGCCCGACGGCGGCCGTAACCGTTTTCCCGCCGATTTCGCCCACTGTGCGCGGCAAATCGAAGAGTTTGAGGACTTCTTCCAGCGTAACCGTTTCCATCGACTGGCCTTTGGCGAGCGATGCAAATTGCGGTTTTTCTTCGTCGTCGGCGGAGCCAATCTGCACGAAAGGCCCGAAACGTCCGATTTTTACCGATACCGGCTTGCCCGTTTTGGGGTCTGTGCCGAGGTTTCGTTCGCCGACCTTGTGTTCTTTCCGTTCGGCCGAAACTTTTTCCACTACCGGATGAAAACCGTCGTAGAATTGGTGCAGAGTATCCGTCCATTTTATTTCGCCGTCGGCTATCTTGTCGAAATCTTTTTCGAGGTTGGCGGTAAAATTATAGTCTAAAACCCGCGGAAATTTCTCTGTCAGAAAGTCTGTTACAATAATTCCCGAATCTGTCGGGAGGAGTTTTCCCTTGTCGAATCCGACGATTTCCGATTTTACTTTGCGGCTTATCTTGCTGTTTTTGAGCGTCAGAGTGGTAAAATCGCGGCTTTCGCCTTCGCGGTTTCCTTTTTCCACATATCCGCGCTGCTGAATGGTCGAAATCGTGGGCGCGTAGGTCGATGGGCGGCCGATGCCGAGTTCTTCGAGTTTGCGCACAAGGCTGGCTTCGGTGTATCGGAAGGGGCGTTGCGTCTGCTTTTCGGCGGCAGCGGCCTCGTCTAATGCCAGTTTTTCGCCTGTTTTGACGGGCGGCAACAGGCCTTCGGTTGTTTCGTCGGCTGTTTCGTCATCGATGTCTTCGCGGTAAACGCGCAAAAATCCGTCGAATTTTATCACTTCGCCGTTGGCAAGGAATTTCAGGCCGCTGTCGGCGCTGATGCCGACAGTTACCGTTGTGCGCTCGGTTTCGGCGTCGGCCATCTGCGAGGCTATTGTGCGCTTCCAGATGAGTTCGTAGAGTTTCTGTTCCTGTGCGCTGGCTTTTATCGTGCGGCTTTCGAGATAGGTTGGGCGAATCGCTTCGTGCGCTTCCTGTGCGCCTTTCGACTTGGTGTGATATTGATGGATATTCAGATATTTTTCGCCAAATTCTATTGTAATTTCTTTCTTTGCCGCTCCCAGAGCCAGATTTGAAAGATTTAGCGAGTCGGTACGCATATAGGTAATAAATCCCGCTTCGTAGAGTTTCTGCGCCACCGCCATTGTTTGCGAAACGGAAAATCCGATTTTCCGCGAGGCTTCCTGCTGCAAAGTCGAGGTTGTGAAAGGCGGCGCGGGCGATTTTTTGCCCGGACGGGTATTTATGTCTTCTATCGTAAATGTTGCTCCAATCAGGCTTTCGAGAAATGCCTGCGCTTCTTTTTCGGTTTTGAAACGCTCGTTAAGTTCGGCCTTCAACAGGCTTTTCCCGTCGGGAAGGACAAAAACAGCCGTTACCTTGAAAAAGTTTTCGGCATTGAAGCGGGTGATTTCCCGCTCGCGCTCGACTATCAGGCGCACTGCAACCGACTGTACGCGGCCTGCCGAAAGCGAGGGCATAATTTTTTTCCACAGTATTGGCGACAGTTCAAATCCCACTATGCGGTCGAGTACGCGGCGAGCCTGCTGTGCATCAACTAAATTGGCGTCGATGTCGCGCGGATGCTCTATGGCGTTGAGAATTGCATTTTTTGTAATCTCGTGAAACACAATGCGTTTCGAGGCTTTGGGATTCAGTCCAAGCACTTCCGAAAGATGCCACGATATGGCTTCCCCTTCGCGGTCTTCATCGGAAGCGAGCCAGACGGTTTCGGCTTCTTTCGAGGCTTTTTTCAGCGATTTTACCAAGGCTTCCTTGTCGGGCGAAATCACGTATTCGGGTTTGAAGTTGTTATTCACGTCAACTCCAAGCCCTTTTTCCTTCAAATCGCGGATGTGGCCATAACTTGAAAGCACTTTATAGTCCGCCCCAAGAAACTTTTCTATGGTCTTTGCCTTGGCCGGCGACTCTACTATTACAAGATTTTTTTGCATAATAAATCTGTTTTGAAGCCCGCAAAGGTAAAAAAAAATTTACGATTATAGGCAAAAATTTGAAAATTAGGCGTTAAAACAAAAAACTGACCCCGCCCATAAGGCTGAATTGCTTAGCCGGATAGCCGTACCAGAGGTCGTATTTCGAGTTCAAAATATTATCGGCCAACGCCCAGACCGAGAAGTTGGGAACAATCGCGAAAGCCGCTTTGGCGCTCATATCGTTTACCTGCTCCATACGGATTTCCTGACCGCCGACATAACATTTGCGGTTAAACTCGCCGTGATACATCACATTGAATTTCAGGGGAATACTCCTCATTCTGAACATAAAATCGATGTCCGCTTCCAGATTCGGTTTGCCCCAGGCTGTTTCGGAACCGGCATTATCGTAGTTGTCGGTAATTGTCCATTTATTGTAAGCGGCTGAAACATCGACAGATGCAATATCCTGATAACTGTATCCGCTTGTAAAACCGATTTTCAGCACATTGGCGGCTTTGTATTCCACTTCAACATTTGTTCCGGCAAGCGAATTTGAGGTTTTTACCGTAGTAGAATCGATGAACCCTGTTGCGGAGGCTGTATAAAAATGCTCGTCCTTCACAATCCTGTAAGCGGCAAAAGCGCCGAGATGAAGGTCGGCAGTCGGCACAACATCAATGCCAATCCGAGCGTCAAGCGGGCTGCGCGAATCGCGCACCCTGTATTCGGGATAAACGTAGCGGTTTTCGTAAAACATATTGTAATTGCTGTTGTCAGCCCGGCCGCCGTCGGCCGCGGCGTAAAACATAAAACTTTCGGTCGGATAATAGCGGAAATGCACTGCGGGAGCAAGATTCCATTTTTTGCGGCCACCAAATTCTATATCAACTTTGGCTCCGAGCAGCAAATCCAAGTTGTCGTTTTTATAAAAATAATAGGGATTGAGCGTGAGAACCGAAAAATCGGAATTTCCATACTGCTCTTTCAATTGATTGACATAATCATACTGCGAATCTGAAAAAGATTCAAAATACGAATAGAAATTATCGACATTGGAATAGGTGTTCGTCCGTCCGGCGCCCTTGAACCCGAAAAAACGGTCGGAATCGTAATTTGAATGAATATCGAGGTCGAACAGTATCCTGTTTTCTTTTCTTCCGGCAAACGTGGTATTCATCCCGTATTTCTGCTTGTAGAGCGTGTACTTGCCGCCAATTTTGTAATAAAAACTACTTTCGTCCTTGGATGCAATGCCTACGCTTGTTTCAAACATATCGTCGGTTTGATTCGGAAAATCGTTGTAAACAAATAAATTAACTTTTTCGGGATACGAAGAAGACAAAAGATTGGTAATCGCGCATAGCCCCGAATAATTGAAGGTCGAGCGGGTATATCCGGCGTCGGTCAACAGGCGGAAATTGTCGAAACTGTGGATGAAATTGATTCCGCCCCAATTGTCGTTCAACTTGAAACGCTGCTTTTGTTCGGTTTGATTATTCATAATTTTTGTACAACTCGAACGGTGCGAAAACCAGACGCCAAGCAGATTTTGCTCATCGTCGAGAATATGATAGCCTGCATCGCCGTCGATGTCGAGCAGCGAACTAACTCCGGCGGTAATGTAACCGCGGTTTTTTGAAATATTGAGGTCGGTAAGCATCGCCTTCGGATTGAGGGCAAACAGGCTGTTATCCAGCGGGAAAGGCGTAGCGTAGTTCGAAAATTCAATTTTCGACTTCACGGTTTGCGGTTCGCGCAGTTCGGGCAAGAGGCTGATTTTAGCGGCGCTCTTAATATCGGGATTATATTCGCGTTCCAAAGTCATTTCGCGGTTCATCGAGGTGGAATCTCTTTTTGTCTGCTGCGGAAATGCCGTTATTGCACAACAGATTGAAACAGTGAATATTGCTGAAAAAAGTCTTTTATTGAAATTCATAACTTATAATTTTGCTAAACGGTTGTTAATCATCGTGATAATATCGTCGCCGGTTTCGGTGTAATTCGACTGCAAACTTTGCAGATACTGCCGCGCTTGCAGTTTGTCGCCTTCGGCGGCGTAAATGTCCGACATAAGGATAAACGACCGCGCCATCCAGTAGCGGTGCGGGGTTCCCTGTTTTATGTAGTCGGTCACGGTTTCTTTGGCTTTTGCCATCTGCTTGCCGTCGAAATAACTTTGCGCCAGCAGATATTTTGCTTCGGCTCCGAAAGCGGTGCGGGTATCTTTGGCCACAGTCTGCAAATCCTTCTCTGCAAGCGTTCTTTCGCCGAGCGAGAGCAGGGCTTTTCCTCGGTAGTAAAGCGCTTCTTCGGTTGCGGACTGGTCGGGCGTTCCGTCTTTCAGCAGCGAATTTACGGCGACAACTATTGTATTTTGCCGGTCAAGACGGCTTGCCGAGCGGATTATGCCGAGCGAAGCCGCATTTTTGTCCGTCTTGTTAGTCGCTATTTTCTGCAATCGCTCGTAAGTTGTAAGCGCCTGATTATAATCGCCTTCGGCGAAATATGTCTGCGCTAAATATGTGAGGGCGCCTTCGGTAAACTGCGTATTTCCCGAATCCAAAACTTTCTGAAACTCGTTTTTCGCCGAAAGCGGATTGTTGTCGTCGGCATAAATGCGCCCCAGATAATAGTGGGCATTGACGGCAAACGCGCCATTGGGGAACGATTGCAGATATTTTATCATCGCCGTTTTGGCCTGCTCGCGGTTGTTGCGGTTGAACAGCCGCTCGGCGGCAAGGTAGGTCAGCGAATCCTGCTCGCTGGGGTCGAATTGAGCCGCTCCGCCCAGAGTGCGCACGTAATCGGCATATCCCGAAACGTCGTTCATCTCGAAATAGACTGATTTCAGGTCTTGCAGGGCGACTTTGGCTTCCTCGCTGCCCGGATATTTTGAAATAACTTTTTTGTAAGCCTCGGCCGAATTTTGCAGGCGGTTGTCGTTGAAATAGAGTAATCCTGTTTGCAGTCCGGCTTTCCGCGCATTTTCGCTATCCGGGAAACGCTCTTGAAGCAGGCGGTAAGTTTCGATAGCCGAAGCGTTGTTTTCGAGCATCACGTAAGCGCGGCCTTTTTCAAACATTGCTTCCGGCACGTAAGGCGATGAAGGATAGTCGTTTATGATTGTATTAAGGAGGCTGATTTTGCCGTTGTAATTTTTTTGCAATCCCAGCACGTAAGCCCGCTGAAAAAGCGGATAATCGGCGGTTGCAGCGTCTGTTTGAACGGCTTTTTGATAAGCATTTTCAGCATCCGAAAGGCTTCGGCGGGCAAAAAGACAGTCGCCGAGCCGCGAATAAGCGTCGGCGCGGACTACCGACTGCCCGCCGCCGGTCGCAATGAACTTTTGAAAGCCCTTTTCGGCCTCGCTGTAAGCCTGCCGGTTGAAGTCGCAATAAGCGGCATTATAAGTTGCTAATGGATAAAGGTTTCCGCCTGTTCCGGCCTGCGAAATGTAGCCGTTGTAATCGCTTTTGGCCGTCGCGTAATTTCCAAGTTTATAATACGATTCGCCGCGCCAGAACTGGGCTTCGCGTTTTTCGGCAAGCGCATAATTTCCGTCGTTCAGCGAGCGCGAAAAATTGCTGATAGCCTCGTTGTAATCGGCATTTGCAAAATTTACCGTTCCCAGATAATAATATATTTTCTGCCGAGCTTCCAAGATTTTGTACCCCGGATTTTTGATTTTTGCTATCGAAGCCAAAGCGGTATCGTAATCTTTGGTTGTCATATAAACATCTACCAATGCGTTGTTTACGCGGTCGGTATAGATGGAATTGGGATAGGTATTCAGAAAATTTTCGAGCGTCGTAACCGATTCGCCGAAAGCCGAAACCGAATTTTGATGCAGCAGCATAGCGTAGTTGTACAGAGCCGCTTCCTTGGCCTGCGGGTCGAAATCCATCAGCGAAGCCGCGCGGAAAGCCATTGTCGCCTTGTCCGATTCGCCGGTTTTCAGGTACGCCTGCCCCAGATAAATATAGGTGTTTTGCCCAAACGAATTTTCAGCAGGAACATTCTGGCTCAAATATTTAACCGCGCCCTGATAATCGTTCTGAAAATAGCACGACAGTCCGAGCGCATACATCGTTTCGGCGTCGGAAGCGGATTCCCGCTGTGCGTACTGTTTCAGCGTAGCGGCGGCCTTGGCGTATTCCGATTCCTTATAATAAGACATTCCTGTAATACGCAGTATTTCAGTCGTATATTGATGGTCGGGATAAGCGTTCAGCAAAGCCGTTCCTTCTTTGGCCGCCTGTGCGTAACGCCCTTGCGCATAATTGATTTGCGCAAGGTAATACAGCACGTCGGGGCGGTATTCGCTGTTGTCCTTCAAAGACGAGAAAAGCGGCAAAGCGCGGTTGAAATCCTTGTCCTTATAATAAAGGTAGGCCAAATAGTAGGTCGAAGGCGTTTTGTAGCGTTTGCTGCGGTCTTTCAGATATGAAAAAAGTTTGCGGGCGTCGCTTTCCTTGCCGGTTTCGAGATAGGCGTAGCCGAGGCGGTAGCAGTAATCTTCCTGCTGTTCGGGCGAAAAATTGGCCGATTCGGCCTGCGCAAACCAGTAAATAGCCTGCTGGTAATTATTTTTGTTGAACCAGACCGAGCCGAGCATATAGCAAACCTCGTCACGATGCGGATTTACCGGCTGTTTTTCGAGATATTCCTGCAAACTTGCGAGCGCTCCGCCGTTGCCCATATAATATTGCGAAGCGGCCAGCAAAAAGTCTGCTTCGCCGATTAATTCAGAATTTGGCGAAAGGTTACGATATTGCAGCAGTTTATCCGCGCAACCGGCGTAATTTTTTTCCTCGTACATTATTTTTGCTTCCGAAAAAAGTTTATCGGGATGGACAAAACTTACCGAACGCTGCGCTGAAAGCGGAGCGAGCAAAAATAAAACCAATAAAAGAGACATTAATTTTTTCATACTAAAAAGTCGAAATTAAAGGACAAAGGTAGTAAAAAATCTTTTTATTTTGGCAAATAATGAAAAATACCATAAAAAAGGTATTTCATTGATGAATGGAAATTATTATCTTTGTACTCAAATTCACAAATAAAAAAACGACAAAATGAGCAACTACAAATTTGAAACATTGCAGGTACACGCCGGTCAGGAAGTGGATAAAACCACCCATTCGCGTGCGCTTCCCATCTATCAGACAACATCTTACGTATTTGAAGACGCAAAAGACGGAGCCGACCTTTTCGGCCTGCGCAAGTTCGGAAATATCTACACCCGGCTTCAAAACCCGACAACCGACGTTTTTGAAAAGCGCGTCGCAGCCCTCGAAGGCGGAGTTTCGGGATTAGCCACATCGTCCGGACAATCGGCGCAGTTCATCGCCTTGAACAATATTTTGCAGGCGGGCGACAACTTCGTTTCAACTTCGCACCTCTACGGCGGAACTTACAACCAGTTCAAGTCGCAGTTCAAGCGCCTCGGCGTCGAAGCCCGCTTCACGCCTACCGAAGACCCTGCCGAATTTGAAAAACGAATCGACGGCAATACAAAAGCGCTCTACCTCGAAACAATAGGCAATCCCGAACTGAACGTCCCCGATTTCGACGCTGTGGCGGCAGTTGCCCAAAAACACGACATTCCCCTGATTGTCGATAACACTTTCGGCGCAGGCGGATACCTTTTCCGGCCTATCGAACACGGAGCGGCAGTAGTCGTAGAATCGGCCACCAAATGGATTGGCGGACACGGAACCTCGCTCGGCGGAGTGATTGTCGATAGCGGCAAATTCAACTGGGGAAACGGCAAATTTCCCGCATTCACCGAACCCTCGGCAAGTTACCACGGACTGGTTTTCTGGGATGTTTTCGGCGCCAACGGGCCTTTCGGAAATATCGCATTCAATACCCGCGCCCGCGTGGAAGGGCTTCGCGACTGGGGAAATACCATCAGCCCGTTCAACTCTTTCCTGCTCGTTCTGGGGCTTGAAACCCTGTCGCTGCGCGTAGAACGCCACGTTCAGAACACGCAGGCCCTGGCCGAATGGCTCGAACAGCATCCGAAAGTCGAATACGTGAAGTATCCCGGACTTAAAAGCAGCAAATATTACGAACTTGCCAAGAAATACCTCCCCAAAGGTGCAGGCGCAGTGCTGACTTTCAAGGTCAAGGGCGACGCGGCGCAGGCCGACAAGTTGATAGACAACGTAAAGTTATTGAGTCATTTAGCCAATGTCGGCGACGCCAAATCGCTGATTATCCACCCTGCCTCGACCACTCACGAGCAACTCTCGCCGGAAGACCAGCGTGCTTCGGGCGTAGAACCCGGATTGCTCCGCATCGCAGTCGGCATCGAGAATATCGACGATATAAAGGCTGATTTGGAGCAGGCTTTCAAAAAGATTTAATTGAGATAGAGTCGGTAATAAATGCCGAGGGGGAAGCCGTTTCCGGTTTCCCCCTCTTTCTTTTTGCGGTTATCAAAGAGAATTAATAGCGGTTGTGGCTGAAATTGCCGCGGCTTCTGTTAAATTCTCTACGCGGACGTTCCGCCTGTTCTTCGCGAGGACGGGCTTCCGATACGGACAGCGCACGGCCGTCAATTTCGGCTCCGTTTAATTCGTTTATCGCTCTCGATGCGGCTTCTTCGTCTTCGATAACTACGAAACCGTAACCTTTGGACCTTCCCGACATGCGGTCAGTAATAACGCGGGCAGAGGAAACTTCTCCGTATTCCTCAAAGATGTTTGCTAAATCGGCGTCGTTTGCTTTGAAACTTAACCCTGCAACAAAAATGTTCATTTTGTAAAAAAATTAAAATTTTAAATTAAATAATTTGTAAACCTTTTGAGGAAATTATCGCAGGATTAGCGTCTAAACCGAATACTGAAACTCGAATTAAAGAATTAAACCGTTCTAACAAACTCAAATGTCGCTACAAAGGTAAATTATTTTTTCGGATAACAAACAAAAAAAGCGAAAAAATCATTTTTTTTCCGCTTTTTCGCCCTTTTTTAACAAAATTTTAACTTTTCCCTTCGGAAATTTGCCTTTGTAGGACTGCTATATATCGCATATTTATAAATTTATTTTTGATTTTGAAAAATATTTGGCGATTTATTTAAAAACAAAAAAACGGCAGTCCGCATTTTTGCAGAACTGCCGTTTTTCAAAGCAAATTATTTTTATCCCAAGAATCCCAGCAAGACGCCGGCAGCCACAGCCGAGCCGATAACTCCGGCTACATTCGGCCCCATTGCGTGCATCAAGAGGTAGTTCGAGGAATCGTATTCCAGACCTACAACCTGCGAAATACGCGCCGAGTCGGGAACGGCCGATACTCCGGCGTTTCCGATAAGCGGGTTGATTTTGTTGTCTTTCGACATAAAAAGGTTGAAGAATTTCACAAACAGCACGCCGGCAGCCGTCGCAATGACGAACGACATGGCGCCAAGTCCGAAAATCTTTACCGAATCCCATGTCAGGAACTGGGTTGCCTGCGTAGAGGCTCCAACGGTAATTCCGAGCAGCATCGTGATTGTATCAACCAGCGGGCCGCGGGCTGTTTCGGCCAATCGGCGGGTAACGCCCGATTCTTTCAGCAGGTTGCCGAAGAAGAGCATACCGAGCAGCGGAAGTCCCGAAGGCACGAGGAAACAGGTCAAAAGCAGTCCGAAGATGGGGAAAAGGATTTTTTCGGTCTGCGAAACTACTCTTGGCGGTTTCATACGGATAAGGCGTTCCTTTTTGGTTGTCAGCAAACGCATTATAGGCGGCTGTATCACAGGCACTAATGCCATATAGGAGTAGGCCGAAATGGCGATTGCTCCCATCAGGTTAGGCGCTAATTTCGAGGAAAGGAAGATAGCGGTGGGGCCGTCGGCGCCTCCGATGATGCCGATTGCGCCGGCCTGATTCGGCTCAAATCCCATTGTGAGGGCGATGATATAGGCGCCGAAAATGCCGAACTGGGCGGCGGCTCCGATAAGCATCAACTTCGGGTTTGAAATCAGGGCGGAAAAGTCGGTCATCGCCCCTATTCCGAGGAATATTAGCGGCGGATACCATCCCGATGTAACTCCTTGATACAGAATATTCAGCACTGAACCTTCCTCGTAGATTCCGAGTTTCAGACCGGCGTCTTTGAAAGGAATATTTCCTATCAGGATGCCGAATCCGATTGGAATCAGAAGCATAGGTTCAAACTCTTTGGCGATAGCCAGATAAATGAAGAGCAATCCGACCAGAATCATTATGCCGTGTCCCAACGTGATATTGTCGAAGCCGGTATAAGTCCAGAATGTTGCGAGATTGTCGCCCAAAAACGAGAAAAAGTCCATAATTTTATCCTATTATTACGAGGTCCGCACCTTCGAGGATGGAATCTCCCTTGTTTACTTTTACTTCCTTTACTGTGCCGTCGCGGTCGGAATTGATTGCGTTTTCCATTTTCATTGCTTCGAGGACAAACAGTTTCTGACCTTTCTTCACGGCGTCGCCTGCCTTGCAGTTTACTTCGAGGATTATTCCGGGCAGCGGCGATTTTATTGCGCCTGCGCCGGAAGTGGTCTGCGGACGGGCAACCGGCGGGGTTGTCGTCTGCACCGGCCGTTTAATGGTAACCACCTGTTTCTTGGTCGGCTTGGCCATCTCTACCTTGTAGGGCGTTCCGTTGACCTCAACGTCGGCGATGGTATCTTCTATCGTGTTTATAACTACCTTATAAACATTTCCGTTGATTGTATATTTAAAACTTTTCATATAATTTGTTTTCTTGTTTTATTATTTTAACTCTTTACCGGCGTGTGCCTCAATGTGTAAATCTTGGAACTCCAAGGACTGTAACTGCTTGCGCTCTTCTTGATAGTAAGAATGGTGTGTTCTTCGTCGTGAAGTTCGGTGGCTTCGTAAATCGCCATCGAGATGGCGGCTATCACTTCGCCCGACTGTTCGGCTACGCCTTTTGCTTCTTCGCTGCTCAATCCGGAAGATTTCATTACGCGGCGGTGGCTCAAATATACGGCTATTTTGCCTATCATCCTGAATATCAGGAACAAAAGCAGCAATCCGGAAAATACCACGCCCATTGCGGTAATTGTCATACCGGCTCCTCGGCTGTCGTTTTCCTTGAAATTTTCGATTTTCTCGTTTGTATCAAGGATTCTGTTGTTGGAACTCGGCGTTACGTAGCGGCCGTCGTTTACTTTGTCGTCGAAATAGACCCACAGTTTGTTTCCGCCCTTGTAAAGCGGATTGAGGCGCAATTCTTCGTCGAGGCGTTTTTGCGTCCATCCGTCTTCGATAAGGCCATAACTTACATCGGCACGCTGTCCGGCCGGCACTGTGATTGAGTCAATCAGCGTACTGCCGTCGGAATCGAACAGGGCGATAAAGTTGGCATTTTCGGGCGAGAGGGTAAAGTTCAAGTGGAAAGTTCCGCGCGAGGGTATCCCGTCAGCCCAGAAAAGTGCGTGCTGGCGCGGTTTTATCTGCGTCAGGACGTCGCCTTTCGGAATCATATATTTCTTCGGCTTTTTGAGGTCGTCGGTCAGGTAGCAGCCGGCGACATTGACGGTTCCGGGCGAGGCGTTGTAAAGTTCAATCCACGAGTGCCGGGAACCGTAATCGTCAACAAAATTATCTTCGTTGACAACCAGGATTTCGTTTATTTTCATCGAGGTTGTGCGCTGCGCCTGCAAGCCGAAGGCGAGAAACAGCAGCGACAAACCTGTTATCAGTTTATGTTTCATAATTATAATGGCAGATTATCGTGTTTTTTAGGCGGATTTACCTGCTTTTTGGCGGCTAACTGCTGCAAAGCGCGGATAATGCGGAAGCGGGTATTGCGGGGTTCGATAACGTCGTCGATATATCCGTATTTTGCTGCATTATAGGGATTTGCAAAAGCCTTTGTGTATTCGGCTTCGCGTTCGGCCAAAACTTTTGCCGGGTCGTCCGATTCTTTTGCTTCCTTGGCGTAGAGGACTTCCACTGCGCCTGCGCCGCCCATAACTGCGATTTCGGCAGTAGGCCAAGCGTAGTTCATATCGCCGCGCAACTGCTTGCAACTCATCACGATATGCGCTCCGCCGTAGGATTTGCGCAAGGTTACGGTAACTTTCGGAACGGTGGCTTCGCCGTAGGCATAAAGCAGTTTGGCTCCGTGGGTGATTACGCCGCCGTATTCCTGTCCTGTGCCGGGGAGGAATCCGGGAACGTCAACCAAGGTAACGATAGGAATATTGAAAGCGTCGCAGAAGCGCACAAACCGTGCGGCTTTGCGCGAAGCGTTGATGTCGAGTACGCCGGCCAAGGTTTTCGGCTGATTGGCAACGATGCCCACCGAGCGTCCGTTGAAGCGGGCGAAGCCGACGATGATATTTTTTGCGAAATCGGCGTGAACTTCCAAAAATTCGCCCTTGTCGATGATTGCGCCAATCACTTCGTACATATCGTAGGGGCGGTTGGGGCTGTCGGGGATTATTTCGTTCAGAGAATCTTCCAGACGGTCAATCGGGTCGGAATTTTCCACCATTGGCGGTTCTTCGAGGTTGTTCTGCGGCAAATATGAGAGCAGGCGGCGGATAAGCGCGATGCCGTCTTCGCCGCTTTCGACTACGAAATGCGAAACTCCCGAACGGCCTCCGTGTACTTCGGCGCCTCCGAGTTGTTCCTGCGTAACGTCTTCGCCGGTAACGGTTTTCACAACTTTCGGGCCGGTCAAAAACATATAACTGATGCCCTTTGCCATAATAGTAAAGTCGGTCAATGCGGGCGAATAAACCGCTCCGCCTGCGCAGGGGCCGAAGATTCCCGAAATCTGGGGAATAACGCCCGAAGCAAGGATATTGCGCTGGAATATTTCGGCATATCCGGCCAAAGCGTTTACGCCTTCCTGGATACGCGCACCGCCCGAGTCGTTAAGTCCGATAACCGGGGCGCCCATCATCATGGCCAAATCCATCACTTTGCAGATTTTTTGCGCCATCGTTTCCGAAAGCGAACCGCCGATTACGGTAAAATCCTGGGCAAAAATATAGACCAAACGGCCGTCTATCGTGCCATAGCCCGTTACTACGCCGTCGCCCAAAAACTGCTTCTTTTCCATGCCGAAGTTGTGGCAACGATGCTGGACAAACATATCCAGTTCTTCAAAACTTCCCTCGTCCACCAGCATTTCGATTCGCTCGCGGGCAGTGTGTTTTCCCTGTGCGTGTTGTTTGTCGATGGCTTTTTCGCCGCCGCCGAGGCGGGCTTGCGCCCGAAGGTCGATAAGTTCTTTGACTTTTTCTAACTGATTGCTCATATTTTTAAATAGATGTTAATTACAACATAATTCTGTCAATACGCCTTTGGTCGATTTCGGGTGCAGGAAAGCGATGTTGAGGCCTTCGGCGCCGCCGCGCGGGGCTTTGTCTATCAACTGAACGCCTTTCGATTCGGCTTCGGCGAGCGAAGCGGCGACGTCCTTTACCGCAAAAGCGACGTGATGAACTCCTTCGCCCCGTTTTTCGATAAACTTTGCGATGGTAGAATCTTCGGAAGTCGGCTCCAAAAGTTCGATTTTAGTTTGACCGACCTTGAAGAAGGCGGTTTTAACTTTCTGGTCGGCTACTTCTTCTATGTTGTAGCATTTCAGACCGAGTACATTTTCGTAGTAGGGGAGGCTGTCAGCAATGCTTTTAACGGCGATTCCCAGATGTTCGATATGAGAAATATCCATAATTTTGAATAATTTAGTTATAATTTTTCAGGCTGCAAAGGTACTATCATTTATGCAATTAAAAAAGTTTTGAGCGGTATTTTTTAATTTTTCGTTCATTTTTTTTGTTATTTTGTCCAAAAAAAATGATTACCGCCAAGCCCTTCTTGAATATTTCAAAAACAATATGTAACTTTGGGGCAAAAATAAAAATATGTGTTTGGCAATACCCGGAAAAATATTATCCATCGACGCTTCGGTTCCCGAACTGAAAATGGCGCGGGTTGATTTTGGCGGCGTCATCAAGAACGTTTGCGTGCAGTGGCTCGAATCGGTCGGCGAAGGCGATTATATCCTCGCCCACGCCGGAATGGCCATCTCGCAGGTCGATGAACAGCACGCGCAACAAACCCTCGCCGACTTCGAGGCTATCGCTCAATCGCTTGAAACTCAACAGTAATGCAGTATATCGACGAATACCGCGACAGCGGCCGTATCAAGGCGCTTGCAGAAGCCATTGAGCGCGAAGCCCTTCATCCATGGCAAATTATGGAAATTTGCGGCGGACAGACGCATACTATCGCAAAATACCGGCTCGAAGAAATGCTTCCGCCTTCCGTCCGCCTGCTCCACGGCCCTGGTTGTCCTGTGTGCGTAACTCCTTCGTCCATAATTGATTTTGCGCTGGAAATCGCCAGGCAAAGCAATGTTATTTTTACTTCTTTCGGCGATATGCTCCGCGTCCCCGGCAGCAAGGCCGACCTTTTGCAGACAAAAGCCCGCGGAGCCGACATCAGGATTCTGTATTCGCCGCTGGATGCGGTAAATTTGGCCGCGGGCAATCCCGACCGCGAGGTGGTTTTTTTCGCTGTCGGCTTCGAGACGACCGCTCCCGTCCATCTTACGGCTCTGAAAGAGGCGGAACGCCGCGGACTGAAAAATTTTTCGCTGCTCTGTTCGCTGTTTGCCGTTCCTCCGGCAATAGAAATGCTTATGAATCAAGAAGATAATGCTATCGATGGCTTTCTGGCGGCCGGCCACGTCTGCGCGGTAACAGGCAACAGCGACTACCGCGTTTTGACCAAAAAATACCATTGTCCGATAGTTGTTACCGGTTTTGAACCGGCCGACCTGCTTTACGGCATTTATTTGTGTATCAAGCAGTTGGAAAGCGGACGCTCCGAACTCGAAAATGCCTATAAGCGTGCAGTTCCGGAAAACGGCAATCCCGCCGCCCGCCGCCTGATGGACGAATGTCTCGAAGCGGCCGGTCGCGAATGGCGGGGAATAGGCGCGATTCCCGAAAGCGGTTTTATTTTAAGGAAAAAATATGCCGGTTTCGACGCTTCCGAAAAATTCGGATTTTTGAAAAACAAAAAAAATCTTATTATCGAAAACGCTGACAATCAATGTATTGCCGGCAAGATAATGAAAGGCGCGGCCGCAGTTTCCGACTGCCCGTTTTTTGGCGGCCTCTGCTCGCCCGAACACCCCGTCGGCGCTCCAATGGTCTCTGACGAAGGAGTTTGCGCGGCATTTTTTAAGTACAGGTAAAAAAACAAGAAATATATGGATTTTTCAGCAAATTGTCCCCTACCCTTTTCCGCTTCCGACCGCGTTCTTCTCGGACACGGCAGCGGCGGGCGGCTTTCGCATCAACTGATTAGCGAAATTTTTTATCCGGCCTTTGCAAATCCGCTCTTGGAGCAGGACCACGACGGCTGCGTTTTTCCGGTTGAAAAAGGCCGCTTGGCCTGCTCGACCGATTCGTTTGTCGTGAATCCCGTATTTTTTCCGGGCGGAAATATCGGCGATTTGGCTGTCAATGGCACGGTTAACGACCTTGCCTGCTGCGGAGCGCTTCCAAAATACTTGACGGCCGGGTTTATCCTCGAAGAAGGCTTGCCCCTGGCTGATTTGCAAAAAATAACGCTTTCGATGCAGGAAGCCGCCCTGAAAGCGGGAGTCAGCATCATTGCCGGCGACACGAAAGTTGTAGAGCGCGGGCAGTGCGACCGGATTTTCATCAACACGAGCGGGATAGGATTTGTTCCCGACGGCGTCGAAATTGCGCCTGCGAAAGCCGCTCCCGGCGACGCCGTTATTTGCAGCGGACAGATTGGAACTCACGGAATTACGATTTTGTCGGCACGCGAAAGTCTGGGATTTGAAACCGCGCTGAAAAGCGATACCGCTCCGCTGAATCATCTTATAAGCCGCTTGCTGGCCGAGATTCCCGATATTCATGTACTGCGCGACCCGACGCGGGGCGGAGTTGCCACTACGCTGAACGAAATAGCCCGCTCGGCGAATGTCGGAATCACGCTCGACGAGGCGCTGTTGCCCATTCCCGAAGCCGTAAAGGCAGCCTCTGAAATCCTTGGCCTCGAACCGCTTTACATTGCCAACGAAGGTCTTGTGCTTGTCATTTTGCCTGAAAATAAGGCAGTTAAAGCCGTTGAAATAATGCGCCGGTTCGACGAAGGCCGGGACGCAGCCGTTATCGGCCGCATAGATTCGGCCGGAAAAGCGCAGGTCAGGCTGAAAACCATTTACGGCGGCCACCGCATAATTTCGATGCTTGCAGGGGCGCAACTGCCACGGATTTGCTGAAAATTAAAAAAACTATCGGCAAAACTTATTTTGTTTAAATAATTTTCAATATCTTTGCAACAATAGCATATTATTTCATATTTCATCCATATTTTTTAAAAGTTATTCCATTTTTGGTAAAGATTTATAAAAAAATGTAAAATTGTTTTGATTCTAAAAATAAAATCATTACATTTGAAGCGGTTTTATCAAAGCCAACAAAGAGGATTATTTTAGTTAACTTTTGCGTAATTATATGGAACACAAGAAATTAACAGTTTATGAGGATTGCCTCAAAAAAGGCGTATCCCGTCGTGATTTCCTGAAATTCTGCGCGTCAATGGCCGCCCTTCTCGGTCTGGAATCGACCGGAGTGGCGCAGGTAGTCGAGGCGTTGGAAAAGAAATCGCGCCTGCCGATTATCTGGCTGCATTTTCAGGAATGTACCTGTTGCAGCGAATCGTTTGTCCGCACTTCGCACCCGATTTTGGCTTCCCTGCTCTTCGACAGCATTTCGCTTGATTACGACGAAACTTTGATGGCCGCTTCGGGCGAACAGGCCGAAAAATGCTTGCACGACACTATGGCAAATTCAAAAGGCGAGTATATCCTTATGATTGAAGGCTCGGTGCCGACGAAAAACGAGGCCTACTGCTGCATTGGCGGCCGCAGCGCCCTGCAAATCGTGAAAGAAGCCGCAGCCGGAGCCAAAGCGGTTATCGCGTGGGGCAACTGCGCTTCGTCGGGCTGCGTTCAGGCTGCAAATCCCAATCCTACAGGCGCCAAGCCGGCAAAAAAAGTCATCAGCGGCAAGCCGATAATCAACGTTCAGGGTTGCCCGCCCATTGCCGAAGTTATGGCAGGGGTAGTGGTTCATCTGCTCACTTTCGGCACAATCCCGCAATTAGACGGGCTTGGCCGGCCGAAAGCCTTCTATTCGCGCCGCGTCCACGATTCGTGCTACCGCCGCGCCAACTTCGATGCAGGCCTGTTTGTCGAGAGTTTCGACGACGAAAACGCCCGCAAAGGCTACTGTCTTTACAAAATCGGATGCCGCGGGCCTTCGACCTACAACTCTTGCGGCATAATAAAATGGAACGAAGGCACGAGTTACCCGATTCAGAGCGGACATCCCTGCCTGGGGTGCAGCGAAGAAGGATTCTGGGACAACACGCCGTTCTACGAACGCCGGCCTGCACTCAACGCTTTCGGCATCGAGGCTACCGCCGACCAGATAGGATTGGCCGTTGGAGCGGCAACCGCCGTCGGCATTGCGGCTCACGCCGTGGCAACCAACATCCGCAAAAAGGATTTGATTGAAAACGAGGCAGAACCCGCATAATCAGCGAATTTTCTAATTTTCAAAAATTAAGGAATTATGTCAGAAAGAATAGTTGTTGACCCAATAACCCGTATTGAAGGTCATTTAAGAATAGAAGCAGAAATTGAAAACGGGAAAATCAAGGACGCATTCAGTTCGGGAACCATGGTGCGTGGCATCGAAAACATTGTCCGCGACCGCGACCCCCGCGATGTGTGGGCTTTTGTAGGCCGCGTCTGCGGAGTTTGCACCTCGATGCACTCGCTGACCTCGGTTCGCGCCGTAGAAAACGCGCTCGGAATAACGATTCCTCAAAACGCAGAATTGGTGCGCAACATAATGTTAGCCACCATTTATATGCACGACCACGTTGTGCATTTCTATCATCTGCACGCCCTCGACTGGGTTGATGTAGTTTCGTCGCTCAAAGCCGACCCTGCCGCGGCTTCGGCTGCCGCCCAAAAACTGTCGAACTGGCCGAACAGTTCCGAAGGCTATTTCCGCGACATTCAAAACCGCGTGAAAAAGTTCGTCGAAAGCGGACAACTCGGCATTTTTGCCAACGGATACTGGGGACATCCGGCTTACAAATTAAGTCCGGAACAGAATCTCGTGGCCGTCGCCCACTACTTGGAAGCCTTGGAATGGCAACGCCAGATAGTGAAAGTTCAAACGGTTTTTGGAGGGAAAAACCCGCATCCGAACTACGTTGTAGGCGGTATGCCGGCAAGCATAAACCTCGACGAGGCCAATGCCATAAACGCCGAACGCCTCGCTTTTGTCCGCAAACTGTTGGAAGAAGCAAAAACCTTTGTTGACCAGGTATATATCCCCGATTTGCTGATGATTGCCGGCGTTTACAAAGACGAATGGGGAAAAATCGGCGGCGGAGTAAGCAATTACCTTGCTTACGGCGATTTTCCGACAAACGGATACAACGATTTCGAGAATTACCTGATGCCGCGCGGAATAGTCCTGAACCGCGATTTGAGCAAGGTACATCCCGTTGACGCCGGTTCGCCGGACGAAATCAAGGAATATATCTACCACTCGTGGTACGAATACGAAAAAGGCAAACAGGCCGGGCTTCATCCTTTCGAGGGCGAAACAAAACTCAACTATACCGGCCCTAAACCGCCTTACGAGCATTTGGACATCGAAAAAGAATACAGTTGGGTTAAAACTCCGCGCTGGAAAGAACAGGCTATGGAAGTCGGCCCGCTATCGCGCCTACTGGTAGCCTACGCCGCCGGCAAAGAACCGCAGAAATCGCTGATTGACAGCGTTCTCGCCCAACTGAACCTGCCTGCCGAAGCACTTTTCTCGACACTCGGACGCACAGCCGCCCGCGGACTGGAAACAAAACTCATAGCCGACTGGGCATTAGAGTTTTACGACCAACTTGTAGAAAACCTGAAAAGCGATTCCCGAATGGTAAATCACGAAAACTGGGACGAATCGAAATGGGCGAAAACCGCACAGGGATTCGGATTGAGCGAAGCCCCGCGCGGCGCTCTGGCTCACTTCGTGAAAATCGAAAACAGCAAGGTCAAGAACTATCAAATGGTAGTTCCGACGACATGGAACGGCTCGCCACGCGACGAACTCGGCAACCTTTCCGCTTTCGAGGCATCGCTGATTGGCACTCCGGTTCACGACCCCAAACTGCCGCTCGAAATCCTGCGCACGATTCACTCATTCGACCCCTGTCTGGCCTGCGCCGTACATCTTTACGATGAAAAGGGCGATTACGTTCATCAAACGGAAACATTTTGAATTACAGCAAGATGAATACACGAGAAAAAAATCTGTCAGCCGTTTACGTCTGGGAATTGCCGGTAAGGTTTTTCCACTGGGTAAACGCAGTCTGCATCGTAATCCTCTGTATAACAGGATTTTTGATAGGCGACCCGCCCGCTATTATGAGCGGCAACGAAGCATTTTACGGATTCTGGTTCGGCAAAATCCGGTTGATACATTTTATCACGGCTTTCATCTTCCTGTTCAACTTCGCTTTCCGCATCTACTGGGGCTTTGCGGGCAACAAATATGCGAGTTGGAAAAACTTCATCCCCTACCGCAAGGAACAGTGGCAAGAACTGCTCGACGTGCTGAAAGTCGATATTATGATGATTAAGAAAAAGCCTGTCGAAAGCATCGGGCATAATGCAATGGCGTCGCTCATCTATTTTGCTCTGTTTTGGGCTTTTGCGCTGCAATGTCTGACCGGATTCGGGCTTTACGCACAGATGAGCAAGGCCTTTTTGCCTCACCTTTTTGCGTGGGTTGTTCCCCTGTTCGGCGGCGACCTGATGGTGCGCTATATTCATCATTTTCTGATGTGGTTTTTCATCCTCTTCGCCATAGTCCACGTATATTTGGTTTTTTACCACGATTATATTGAACGTCGTGGCGTAACATCCTCAATAATAGGCGGATGGAAATTTGTAGAAAACGAAGTTTTGAAAGAAGAAGACGCGAAGGAAAAGAAAATCGGGAAAAAAAAGGAAACGGGTAAATAGGTAATTTTTCCGGAAGGCGGGACTGTCAAGAAACGGCAGTCCTGTCTTTTGTTTGCAAATTTGTAATATTTATTACGCCGATTTTCTCGAAAATTTTTTACCTTTGCGCAGTTTTTTAAGGATAAAATTTAATGAAGCATATATATTCGGTACTTATCGTTTTTTTTACAGCAACTAATTTTTTATTGGCCGAGGGCGATACGGATTCGCTTTCGCGTCGGCAAATCCATTTGGATGAGGTTGTAGTTCAATCATTTAAATACGGAAAAGATTTTGCAAAACTTCCGCTGGCTGCAACGACAATCGACGCCTCAACTATCGAAAATCAGCAAATTCGCACGGTCAAGGAGGCCGTTGCGCTCATACCCAACCTTTTTATGCCCGATTACGGTTCGCGGCTCACTTCGCCGGTTTACATACGCGGAATCGGCTCCAAAATCAACTCCCCTTCGGTGGGGCTTTATGTCGATGGAATCCCGTATTTCGAGAAATCTTCCTTCGATTTCGACCTCAACGAGATAGACTTCATCGAAGTCCTTCGCGGCCCGCAAGGCGCTCTGTACGGACGAAATACTATGGGCGGACTGATTAACGTGATTACCCGCTCTCCGCTGATTTTTCGTGGAACTTCGGCGGCGGCCGATTACGGCAATTATGACAATATGAGCGGCCAAATTTCTCATTTCGGAGGCAATAAAAACAACACTTTCGGATACGCCGTTTCGGGCAGTTATAGCCATTTGGGCGGATATTTCACAAATATTTTTACCGGCAAAAAAGCCGACGAACTGAACTCCGGCAACGCCCGCGTCCGCCTCGACTGGCGCGTGAAGCCCAACCTCACAATGAGGCTTATTTCCTCGCTCGATGCGCTGAATCAGGGCGGTTATCCATATTCTGCGCTGGATTCGCTCAACCGGACAACGCCGGTAAACTACAACGATTACAGTTCCTACGCCAGAACTATCTCGTCAAGCGGATTTACGGTAATTTATACCACCGACCGTTTCAGCCTCAACAGCCAGACGGCATATCAGTATCTGTCGGATGACCAGCGGATTGACCAGGATTTTTCGACGGCAAACCAGTATTTCGCCATTCAAAAACAGAAGCAATCAACTGTATCACAGGAACTTACAATAAAATCGCACAATTTTTCGCCTTACAAATGGCTTTTCGGAGCGTTTTTCTTTCATCAATCCATTGATAATGAGGTGATTTTAGAATATAAAATACCAAATTATTCGACCGATAAACTCTACAATATGCCTACTACCGGATTTTCGGCATATCATCAGTCCGTTTTCGACAACCTGCTTGTAAAGAGGCTTTCCGCCACGCTCGGCCTGCGATACGACTACGAGCGTGCCAACTACGACTACGCCGCTTACCGCGACACGACCGGACGGCACGACCGGACGGACGCATTTTACAGCACAATGAATTTCGGGCAATTAACGCCGAAAATTGCTCTGCAATACGCCTTTACGCCGAAAAACAACATCTATCTGTCCGTCGCAAAAGGTTATAAAACAGGCGGTTTCAATACTTCGTTTGCTAATGAGGAAGACCGCTCATTTGAGCCTGAATACAGTTGGAATTACGAAATCGGGACAAAACTCAAATTCTTTGACGACCGCTTGCAGGCCGACTTTTGCCTGTTTTATATCGACTGGCGGAAGCAGCAGATTTACCAACCATTGCCGTCGGGAATAGGCCAGATGCTGAAAAATGCCGGCCGTTCCGAAAGCAGGGGCGCCGAGGCCTCGCTGTCGGCCAAAATCCTTAAAAACCTTTATTTTCAGGCGAATTGGGGCTATACTCACGCCGTTTTCAAAGATTACCAAAAAGATGCGAATACAAATTATTCGGGAAATTTCCTGCCTTTTGTGCCTCGACAAACCATAACAGCAGCAGTAGATTATACGATTCCTGTTTTGAAGCGGCAATTCGACCGTATCGCCCTGAATATCAACTACTCCGGAGTTGACCGCCTCTACTGGAACGAAGATAATGCCATAAAAGAGCCATATTACGGGCTGCTTAACGGCAAACTGTCTGTGGACAAGGGTTTGCTCGGATTTTCGGTTTGGGCGAAAAACATACTTTGCGAAGATTATTTAGCCTATTATTTTGAATCGATGAAAACACGGTTTGTTCAGAAAGGAAAACCTTTCACGGCAGGCATAACATTAAGAGTTTCAATAAATTAACAATGGATAAAACAAAAAATCTGGCGACATTTTTCTGCCTTTATATAGCGCAGAGCATTCCGATGAGTTTTTTCTCTACCGTAATCCCTGTAATGATGCGGCAAGAGCATTTTTCGCTCACGCAAATCGGGTTGCTGCAACTGATGAAACTGCCCTGGATAGTGAAATTCCTCTGGTCGCCGCTTATCGACCGCCATTCGGTAACGGTAAACGATTACAAACGCTGGATTTTTTCGTCGGAACTTTTTTATGCCGTTATCATTTTTGCGGTGGCTTTTTTGCAGTTCAAGACTAATTTTCCGCTGATTTTGACGTTGGTAATCATCTCTTTCATCGCCTCGGCCACACAGGATATTGCGACCGACGCTATGGCCGCGCTTTCGTTCCGCCGCGAGGATAAGAGCCTGATTAACAGTGTACAATCAATGGGAAGTTTCGGCGGTTCGCTTGTCGGAAGTGGCATTTTACTCTTGCTTTTCAAGCAAATCGGGTGGAATATGATTTTGCCTTGCGTTGCGCTGTTTGTGCTGATTGCGGTCGTTCCGCTCTATTTCAACCGCAGCATCAGGATTGAGAAAAGCGCCGAAAAATCGGAGCGGGCGAGTATTCGCGATATACTTAACTTCTTCGTACAGAAAGGAATAGGCAAACAAATCGGCTTTTTAGCGCTCTATTATTCGTCGATGATTGGAACGCTGGCAATGCTTCGCCCCTGGCTTGTCGATTTGGGATACAGTATGAAAGAAATCGGGCAAATGAGCGGGATTTTCGGCACTGCAACCGGCCTGATTGCCGCATTTGCAGGCGGTTTTCTTATAAAGAAAATCGGACGCGGACATTCCAGAATCCTGTTTGCATTTCTGATAATGCTCACGACATTTTATTTCTGGTATATGTCCACAAACGCACATCCCGACATCCAACTTTTGTATCTCGGAATCGTCTTGTTATGGGGAAGTTACGGAATGGCCTCGGTAGCGGTTTACACTCTGGCGATGGATTTTGTGCGCCCCGGACGCGAAGGCACCGACTTTACGATACAGATAGTGATAACCCATTTGAGCGGGATTTTCATTTCCACCCTTGGCGGTCATATTGCCGACAAAACCAACTATACGACGCTGTTTCTGTTCGAGTTCGGCCTTGCCTGCCTGTCGTTCGTCTATATTCTGACGGTTTTTAAGCGGCCTCCGGGACATCCGGGACACAAATAATCCGCCTTTTACTGCACCTTTTTCCCCAGCGCCAGCCAATAATTGGTATAATTGCTCATACTGTTGGTCAGCGTAACAGCAAGTTTGCCGTCATTGCCAAATACAAGCGTAAAACGTTCTGTATGAGGAGTTTCAATGTATTTTAGATTTAATGTAAGCGTTGCGCTGTCGGTAAAACAATAGGTTCCAAACACATTGAAAGAATTAAACTCGCTGAATGCCGCTTCGTTAGGGGCAAGATTCGGCGCCGGACGGTCGGTTTCGCCCTTTACCCAGTTTTCCCGTCCGAATTTCAGCGTGTAATTATTCCATTGCATAATGCAGGTATCCTGCTCGAAATGCAGCGATAAATCAATATTTTTTGTTTTACCATCCGCAGCGGTAAACGTGTATGAACCTTCGCCGAAAGGCTGAATCGTGTTTCCGCATTTCGGAGGCGCGATTTTCAACGATGCGAGCCTCTGTTTCAGCGCATCGGATGTGGCTTTATCTTCGGGCAGGCTTTCGGGTTTTATGGCTGGAAGCAGGTAATCCCAAACAATGTTCAGTTCCTTTTGCATATCCATAACTTCGGCCTGAACAGCCAGCACCGCATCGAGTTCCGGCATCACGATAATATACTGTCCGTAAGCGCCGTCGGCGCGATAAGCATTATTTCGGCACCGCCACATTTGATAGCAGTAGCCCTGCGCCCAGTCGTCCGTAGCCCGCTGTTCATCAGTTATTTCCGGTTTTTGCAGGATATGGGCGCTTGTAGCCTCTTCAATCCACGATTCGGGCAAGAGTTGGCGGCCGTTCCATTTTCCTTTTTGAAGATAAAGTTGGCCGAGTTTGGCCATATCTTCGGTTTTGACGCGCAATCCCCAGCCGCCGGTATTGATGCTGTCGGGCGAAATTTCCCATTCTGCGCCTTCTATTCCAAGAGGTTGAAACAGGCGGGGAGTGAGGTAATCGAGCAGGCGTTGACCGGTAACTTTCTGAATGATAGCCGATAGCATATAAGTCGCCATCGAGTTGTAATTAAACACCGTACCCGGTTCATATTTTACCGGAAAATCCAGAAATCCTTTTGCCCAGCCGGTTCCCTGCCGCGATGGTTCGCTTTCCTGACCGGTAGCCATCGAAAGCAGATTTTTTATGCTCATTTGCGCCAGATTGGACGAAACCGTATCGGGAAGCAAATCGGGAAAAAAGGATACGACTTTGTCGTCAACTGACAGCAATTTTTCGCTTACTGCAAAGCCTATCGCCGTGGAAGTGAATGTTTTACTTGCCGAATAAACAGTTTGCCGATATTCGGGGCTAAACGGATTCCACCAGCCTTCGGCGACAATTTTTCCGTGCCTCAACAGGACGAAACTGTGCCATTCCGCGCCGCTCTGTTCAACTGCGTCGAGGAAAGCGAGAATGTCTTTTGAGGAAACGCCCTGTTTTTCGGGTTCGCTTCGTTGCAAAGAGTCTGTATTTTTTTCTCTGTTGCAGGCACAGAGTAACAATGCAATACAGACAAGAGCGCCAATAATGTTTTTCATTTTTGTAAAAATAAAAGTTAATAGAAATTCAATCCGGCAAATTTAGTTATTTTTCGATAAAAAATATTATTTTTGCAGATTATTTTGTTCTATTTGATAAAATGATTTCCCGCGAGGAGGCATACAGCCAAATATCGGCTTTGGTTCAGCGATTTAATGAACAAAAGTTGTCGTATCAACGGGTTGAGTATAACGAAACTCAAACCCGCCGAGATTTCATCGACCCGCTGTTCAAGGCGCTGGGCTGGGACGTCGATAATTCGGCAGGCGCGGCAGAGAGTTATCGCGAAGTGATTCA
>JAISUN010000001.1 GCA_031272085.1 Dysgonamonadaceae bacterium
GTCGGCATCAACAACCGCGATTTGAAAACTTTCCGCACCGACATTCGGCATACCATCGAACTTTCGGAGAAAATTCCCGCGCAATTCCTGAAAATTTCCGAGAGCGGACTGTCGGAGCCTGAAACAGTAATTTCCTTACGCAAAGCCGGTTTCAAGGGCTTTTTGATGGGCGAAAATTTTATGAAAACCGATGAGCCGGGCAAGGCTTTGAGGGGGTTTATCAGCAAAATTGTTTAGTATGAAAATAAAAGTCTGCGGGATGAAAAATCCCGAAAATATTCGCCAACTAATTGAACTGCCGATAGATATGCTCGGCCTGATTTTTTACGACAAATCGCCGCGATTCGCCGGAAATCTTGCGCCGGAAGCCCTCGAACCGATTCCGGAAAACATCAAAAAAGTGGGCGTATTTGTAAATGCTTCAAAGGATTATATTCTTGCAACGGCGAAGCGTTACGGACTTGATATGCTGCAACTTCACGGCTCGGAATCGCCAGAATTTTGCCGCGATTTGCGTGCAGCGGGCTGCGAAATCATCAAAACTTTTTCCGTAAGCGAGACTAATGACTTGAAACGGTGCAGTTTATACGAATCGGCCTGCGATTTTTTCCTTTTCGATACGAAAACTCCCGCTTTCGGCGGTTCGGGACGGAAATTCGACTGGCAAATCCTTTCGGAATACAAAGGCGCAAAACCGTTTTTCCTGTCGGGCGGAATAGGGGAAGAGGTTTTTGATTCTGAATCGCTGAAAAGCAGTGTGGATACGGTTTTGCCGTATGCCCTCGATTTGAACAGCCGCTTCGAGATTGAGCCGGGATTGAAAGATATTGAAAAATTGCGCAAAGTTTTATCGAAATTCTGATTTTTATGTTTATATTTGCGCAAAAAATTTAATATCAGAATTTATGGCGCGGAAAATGAAAAACAAGATTATTGGCCTGCTGTTTGGCGCTCTCTTTTTCGGAATTTATGTTGCTGCTTTTCCACAGGAAAATGCGGCGCAATGCTGTGATTCTGTTTCGCTTCAAACACTCATTAAGTTGGACAGTATAGAAAAAATATTGCAGCAAAAAGAACCAATTCAAATTTATGAAGTTATGCCTTCGTTTCCCGGCGGCGATAAAGCGCTGTTGGATTATCTTAACTTCAATCTGATTTATCCCAGCGGCGAATCTCTTTCAGGTCAAGTCGTCTGCCGTTTTGTTGTGAAAGAAGACGGAACAGTTGCAGACGCTGTAATTATGAAACATCTTACGCCGCGAGCCGATGCCGAAGTGCTTCGGGTCATAAACATTATGCCGAAATGGATTCCCGCTATGGTGGACGGCAAGCCGGTTAGCGTTTATTATAATTTGCCGGTCAGGTTTTCAAAGACTTCCCGCAAGCCTTGACTTCCAGAGTTCGTAAGCCTCGCCGTATTCTGCGCGTTTGGCGGTTTCCGGTTCAATGACGGCAAGTTTTTCCAAGGATGCAAACGCCTCATTATTAGAGGCATAAATGCCTGCGCCTATGCCTGCGCCCTTTGCTGCTCCGGCTGCCCCGTCGGTGTCGAACAGTTCGATAGTCGCTCCGCTTATGCTGGCCAGCGTCTGGCGGAAAAGCGGACTCAAAAACATATTGGCGTTTCCGGCGCGAATCAGGCTTACGTCCATTCCCATTCCCTGCATAATTTCCATCCCGTACTGGAACGAGAAAACAATACCTTCCTGCGCCGCCCGCAAAATATCGGCCTGCGAATGAATGTTGAAATTGAGGCCGTGAACGGAACAGCCGGTTTCGCGGTTGCCGAGCATACGTTCAGCGCCGTTGCCGAACGGAATTACCGAAACGCCTTTTGCCCCTATAGGCGACTGCGAGGCGATAACGTTCATATCGTTGTACGAAACTCCTTGACTTACAATGTTTTTCTTCAACCAAGAATTCAGGATTCCCGTTCCGTTGATGCAGAGCAAAACGCCGAGCCTTACTTTTCCGTCCTCTCCTGTGGGGAGGGCTGGGGAGGGGTTGTGATTGACGTGGGCAAAGGTATTGACGCGCGATTGCGGGTCATAACCGACTTGCCCCAAAACTCCGTAAACAACGCCCGAAGTGCCTGCCGTAGATGCTATTTCACCCGGATTGAACACGTTGAGCGACAGCGCGTTATTTGGCTGGTCGCCTGCGCGGTAACAAACCGGAGTGCCTTCTTTGAGGCCGAGTTCGCGTGCGGCGGCGGCAGAAACCCGTCCCTGAACTCCGAAAACAGGAGTTATTTCGGGAATGAAACTCCGCTCGAAACCGAAGTAATTCAGCACCTTATCTGATACGCAGTTCTCGGCAAAATCCCAAAAAATGCCTTCCGAAAGGCCTTCTACCGTTACCGAAACTTCGTCGGTCAGTTTCATTGCTATATAGTCGCCGGGCAACATCAGGCGGTCGATTTTTTCATATATTTGCGGCTCGTTTTCCTTTACCCATGCGAGTTTGGCGGCAGTGAAGTTGCCGGGCGAGTTGAGCAGATGCGAGAGGCAAAACTCTTCGCCCAGTGCGCGGCAAGCCTTTTCACCGTAAGGGACGGCGCGGCTGTCGCACCAGATAATTGCCGGGCGCAAAACCTGACGATTGCGGTCAATCAGCACCAGACCGTGCATTTGCCACGATATTCCGATAGCCTTGATTTCTTCGGGAGCGACGCCCGACTGGCGCAGCACCGATTCATTTGCCAAGCGCAGGTTAGCCCACCACGATTCGGGGTTTTGTTCAGCCCAGCCGGGGCGTTCGGCGATAATCTGCATTTCAGTTTTCGGGAAAAAGTCCTGTGCGACGGTTTTTCCCGTTTCGGCCTCTATTAAACAGGCCTTAACCGACGAACTTCCAATGTCGAATCCTAATAAAAACATAGTATTATTTTCATTTTATAATTTGTTCATCTTGGGGTTTGGCGCAATATAAACCGCTCCAAACGCTGACAAAAATACGGAATATTTTTGTTATAAAAAAATTTTTAGTACATTTGTTGTTATAATATTTTTGAATTTAAAATGGAACAAACAGTAAAACGCATAAACGACTGGGCGGAAAATGTTTTTACGAAACAGACGGTACTGGGCAAAGCGGCTCATCTGAACGAAGAAGTTGCGGAATTAACCGCGGCTTTGAAGGCCGACCCCGCTTCCGATGCGGCAAAAGAAGAACTTGCAGATTGTTTTATTTTGCTGTACAATATTGCTTTCAGGATGGGAATGTCCGTCGGCGACGTAATTCAGGCCATAAATATGAAAATGGATAAAAATGAGAAACGCAAGTGGGCGGAATTGAACGAAAAAGGCTATTCATCCCATATTGAAGAATGACGGCGGCGGACTAAAAACAACTTTTGCAGCAAATTGATGCAACTTTTTTATCGGATTATGGAAAATTTAAATTAATTTTGCAGCCAGAATAAAGCAACGAAATTATGTTAGACAAAATCAATGCGCTGCTGGCCGAAATCAACGATTTGAAGGCCAATAGCAGCGAGGAAATAGAGGCGCTCCGAATAAAGTATTTGAGCAAAAAGGGCGAAATCTCGGCTCTGATGAACGATTTTCGCAATGTAGCCGCAGAAGAAAAACGGGTTATAGGTCAGAAACTCAACGAGTTGAAGGATAAAGCCCAGTCGCAGATAAATACTCTGAAAGAGACGCTCGAAACATCCGTAGCCGCCGACGATTCGCTCGACCTGACGCGCACGGCCTATCCTTATCACGTAGGCGCCCGTCATCCGCTGTCGATTGTGAAAAAGGAAATTTGCGATATTTTCGGCCGTCTGGGATTCAGCATTGCCGAAGGCCCTGAAATTGAGGACGATTGGCACGTTTTTTCCTCGCTTAATTTTGCCGACGACCATCCTGCCCGCGATATGCAGGACACGTTTTTCGTTCAGCACGGCGCAGATTTGCTGCTCCGCACTCACACTTCGTCGGTTCAGACGCGGGTAATGGAAAAAACGCAACCGCCTGTCAGAATCATCTGTCCGGGAAGGGTTTACCGCAATGAAGCGATTTCTTACCGCGCCCATTGCTTTTTTCATCAGGTAGAGGCGCTGTATGTCGATAAAAATGTTTCATTTGCCGATTTGGAGCAGGTTTTGCTGTTCTTCGCCAAGGAAATGTTCGGAGCCGACACGAAAATTCGTCTGCGTCCTTCGTTTTTCCCGTTTACCGAGCCGAGCGCCGAGATGGATATTTCCTGCAATCTCTGCGGTGGCAAGGGTTGTCCGTTCTGCAAACATACCGGCTGGGTTGAGATTCTCGGTTGCGGAATGGTTGACCCCAATGTACTTGAAAACTGCGGTATCGACAGCAAAATTTATTCCGGCTATGCGCTTGGAATGGGTATTGAGCGCATCACCAACCTCAAATATCAAGTCAAAGACTTGCGCCTGTTTTCGGAAAATGACGTGCGGTTTTTGCGGCAGTTCGAGGGGGCGAGTTGAGAAGAAATGGAATTTAAAAAATATAAAAAATATAAAAAATATGGAAAAGTTAAAAGATGTAGCATTAGAAAAAAACAGTAAAGGAGCGCCAACTTATATAAAGTTTAATTTTAATAAATATGGCGCCCTGCTTTACCCGTTTTGTGTAGAACAGGGTCTGGAATTTCCGGGGGAAAATATTCCTAATGAAACTACAATCAAGGCTTTGGAAGAGGCTCACAATAATAAGGATTTAAAAACTTATACTGATATGGACGAGTTTTTAAAGGATTTATTTGATTGACAATGTACAAACAAAAAAATACAGGGCAATAGAAGGATGTTGATTTATGCAAAAGGCGCAACTACAATTTGAATTTAATTAAAGATGTAATTGTACTATTGATTAAAACGGGTAATCTTCCTGAAAATTATAAACCTCATCCTTTACGCGGAAAATACAAAGGCGACTGGGAAGCGCATATAGAGCCGGATTGGTTGATAATATGGCGTAAAGAGGACTACGATAATGAATTATACGATGGAACTATAACTTTTGTCCGAACCGGAACTCATTCCGATTTGTTTAAATAATCTAATTTTATATTATAAAAAAATGACTCAAAAACAGCGTTACAAGCAGGTTATAGAGTGGTTTCAACAAAATATGCCGATTGCCGAAACCGAATTGCATTATCACGACCCGTTTCAGTTGATTATCGCTGTGATTCTGTCCGCCCAATGCACCGACAAACGGGTAAATATGATTACGCCCGCGCTATTCGAGGCTTATCCTGTGCCGGAAGCGCTTGCCGTTGCATCAAAAGATGCTGTGTTTGAATTGATTAAATCGGTTTCGTATCCTAATAATAAAGCGGCGCATTTGGTTGGAATGGCGCAAAAATTAGTGAATGATTTCGGCGGGAAAGTGCCGTCGAATATCGAAGATTTGATAAAACTGCCCGGAGTTGGCCGGAAAACGGCAAACGTTATCGCATCGGTGGCCTTCAATATTCCGGCATTAGCGGTAGATACGCATGTTTTCCGCGTTGCAAACCGCATCGGGCTGACCGATAATTCCCACTCGCCCGAAGAAACCGAGAAAACCTTGACTGCCAATATTCCCCGCAATCTGTGGTCAATAGCGCATCACTGGCTGATTCTTCACGGCCGCTACAAATGCACAGCCCGCAACCCTCATTGTGAAGACTGCGGACTGAAAGCGTGCTGCAACTACTTCATTTCCAATCAGAAATAACTGACTTTAATATTCCAATCCCATTTATCGTAATACAGATTTCCGCCCCGCCATTCGAGTTCGCCCCGCTGAAAATCAACATTGTCGCTGCGAGGATAGATTTTTTCGGGATACAGGGGCATTGAATAATCGTTGTTTACAACCATTCGGTATGAATCTATTCCATTGGAATAGAAATACATAGCATCGGAATCCGATGGGAAATTCTTAACTCCGAACGACTGGTCAATCGGAATCCAGCCCAGCCCCTCGACATAATATTCGCCCCAGTCGTGCAGATTCACAGCGTGTGGATGAGTCATAAACCCGCTCTGCCAGCGAGCCGGAATGCCGTTGTACCGTGCAAGCGTGATGAACAGCAAAGTTACTTGTCCGCAGTCGCCGTGTCCGTTATCAATCACGTGTTGGGGGATGTTGTCGATAGTCGAATATTCGCGTGCGCTTGCCCATGGATAGTGAGAGTCGAGATACCCAAAAATCTTCCTAACTTTCTGATATACATTGTTTTCCTCGCCCACAATCAGTTTCGACAGAGCCTTTATGGAATCGGAAAAAACGATGTGTGGCGGGCGTTCTGCGGTATAGTTCCGATAAATTTCGCTGTTTTTGTTAAACGGCTTTATATCAGCCTGTTTTACATCAAACCATTCGCCGGCTGAACGGTAGGAAAATTCTATTTCAAATTTCAGAGGCTCGTCTTTTTGGGCCGTTTTTTCCATATAAATGCTTTTATGCGCGTAATCGTTTGGCGAAATCAGGTAATTATCGTCATTTACCGAAACGAGCGCAACTTCGGTCTGCCGGCGGTTGTCGTCGCGGACGAAAGGCAGCCAGCAACGCACCGTTTCGCCGTCGGGAACAGCGTTTGCTTTGAGCGTTACCGAATATTTTACATTCATTTTTACCGGAACGGCCTGAAATCCGCCCTGTGTTTTCACCGTGTTCAGAATTGTGGGAATATGTTGTTGAAGCGTGTCTGCAAGCGGATTTGGAGCGAATGACGCCATTAACTCTTTCCTCGCTTTCGCCGTGGAATCGAGCAGGAACAGATTTTCGGCTCCGTGCTTGAAATAGCGTTTCTGGCCGTTGATAATCATAAATTCAAGGGCGCCGGACGATTCCCAGCGCAGCAGACTGTCCGCGCTGATGTTTGGATAATATTTTACCGCGTAATCGAGGACGGATTCTTTCGTTTCGGAAAAATCGAGCGCAATCCTGCGCATTTTTTCCTTTCGCCAGTCGAGTTGATACAGCGAATCTTCCGGCAAATTATTTTGCGCTATCATCAAGTCAATCAGATAGTTGGCTTTTGAAAAATTTCCCAGATTCTCTTCTTTGTCAATTTGTTCCAAAGTTACTTTGGAGTTGTTTGAGCAGCCGCAAATGGCTGCTGCTGCGAATAATAGCAATATTTTTTTCATTCTCAATTCCTTGTTGTTACGCTTTTCTTACCCAGATAAAACGCTTTTGCTTTTATGTTTTCCGATTTGCAGGCCGTCGGTTTTGTCCATAGAGCGGATTTTTCGGTTGGTTCGCTGCCGTCGGTGGTGTAGCGGATTTCGGCTTTCGGATACTGCGCATTGGTGTACAGAAGTCCGTCTTTGACTATAAATCCCGGCTGCGCAAGATGGAAATTAACTCCCATTTTTGCCAAACGCGGCAGTTCGTATTGGCCGATTTTGGCGTTATATTTGCGCTTTGCCACTTCGTAAGCCGAATTGTCGTTGGTAAGCGACCATTCAGGGCGGGCATTCCAAGCGCGGTCGGCCATTCCCAGAACTTTCGGGAAAAGGAAATACTGAACCTGCTCGAAATTGCGGACAGTTTCAGCCCAAACTTGGCATTGAATACCGCGGATTCTTTGTTCAGCGCCCTCTGTCAGAGGCAGTTTGGCCTGCGACATACTGTCGAGGTTATAGGGATTTCCGTTCAAATCGCGGCGGACAGAGCGATAAATATCGTAAGGCAAGGCGTCGAAAGTATTAAATTCGTTCACAAATCCGCCCCAATACAGCCCCGGTTCGCACTGATGACGGCTGTAAGACATATCGGTATAAAAATTCGTAACATTGCAAAGCACAATAGGATAGCCGCCGTTAGCAAGACGGTAGGGCGCCTGGTCGCTGTTCCATTCGGGAATTGTGTTCCAGCAATAACTCAAAACGTTGCTGTTGCGGAATTTTTCGTTTGCCGAGCCGTCGGGTTTCATCGCAACTTCTTCCCATCCGGCAGGCTGGATGCCTCGCGAAGCCAGCATCGGCAGTACCTGTTCGAGAAAATAATCTTTCAGTTCGCGAATTTCCTTCATACCTTTTTCTTTCATAAAGCGGGTGCAAATTTCGGAACCTGTCCAAACTCCATTTGGCACTTCGTCGCCACCGATATGGAAAATTTCGAGTTTCAGTCCCGCTTCCTGATACATTTTATTCACTTCGTCGATAATTTTTTCCAGAAAATGATACGTCGAAGGCATTGCCGCATTCAGCACATTATCGGTATAAATTTGCGCCGAAATGTATTTTGAAGTGTCGGCAAAGTCGGTCAGCAAATACTCTTCGGCCTTTGCCGGGTCGGATTCGATATATTTTTTGTAGCGGGCGTTCATTGCTTTAATTGCAGCCCGCGAATGTCCGGGAATATCAATTTCCGGAATAACTTTGATATGCAATTTGGCAGCGTGTTTCAGCACTTCGATAAAGTCGTTGCGGGTGTAAAAACCGTTGGCCAAGGTGGTTGTGTCGTCAGGATTCCAGCCCCAGGCATAAGCGGGATAGAGGCATTGCGATTCGTCGTGCGTATGTCCGCGCCGCGAACCGATTTCGGTAAGTTCGGGCAGTCCGGGAATTTCTAATCGCCAACCCTCGTCGTCGGTCAGGTGCCAATGGAAAACGTTTATCTTGTAAAGCGCCAGAATATCAAGCAGTTTCAGCACATTTTCCTTTTTTGTGAAGTTACGGGAAACGTCGAGCATCACGCCGCGATGATGAATATCGGGAAAATCATAAATCAGGCAGGCGGGCAGGGCAGCGGGAAAATCCGGGATATTTCCGACAATATTCAGCAGGCTCATACAGCCGTTGAAAACGCCTTCGGTACCGTTGCCTGCAATTATCAACCCGTCATTACTTATGCTAATATTGTAACCCGCAAAATTTTCGCAAGTTTTTTTGTTTTTTAATTCCACAAGCGTTTCGCCCGTGTCTGAAACAGTGCATCCGCAAAGCGTTTCAAGTTTTTCTTTCAATATTTGAGCCTCGTTTTCGAGTTCTGCGGGATATTTCAGGCGGATATTTTTTGTGAAAGTGCAATTATCTTTATCATTCTGATAATCAATCATTTTTATGGATGGAAATATATCAAAAACGTTCAAATCAACCGGTTCTTGAAACAATTCGTTTTCCCGGTAAACATACTTGCCGTCGGGGTAGGGGAGTTCTTTTCTTCCCGGACGTGTCCACTGCTCCGGACGGTCGAATGGAACAACCTCAACTGCAAGGCTTTGCGGCTCCGATTCCCGGCCTTCGCCATCGGTAAAAACGATGTAGGCGCCTGTGGGAGCGGAACTTTCCTTAATCAATGCGCCGTTGATGCGGTACGAAAATTCGAGGGTTTTTCCGGCTTCAACAGGCTTGTAATGCTCTGTCGGCGACATTTTGAAGTAAGTCGCCATAATTTGCTCTACTTTCAACGGAGTGGCATCATCCACGAGCGGAACGTCGGGGTTGCCGGTGAAATAAATTGCCCAGTTGGCCTCTAATGCCTTGCCGCTGTTGTTTTTGATATGAAACCGTGTTTCGTAAACTCCGGGTTCAACGCCGTTTTTTACCATTTCCCAGACTAACGAAACCGGCTCCGAGGGCTTGCGGGCGCAGGAAAATGATAGTGGCAAACAAAGCAGCAACAGTAATGATTTTTTTAACATAATTAACAGTTATTAAATTTTGGCGCAAATGTACGAAATATTTTTCAGATTTTTTATTCCCGTTCCGCTTTCGGCAATTCCAGCAACATCCACTTGTTATCGACCACTCCTTCGAGGATGTTTTGCGTGCAGAGATTCCATCCGATAAAGCCGACAAATTTGCCGTTTGCGTCCACGTAATCGGCTGCCGGAGCCAGAGGAGCGCCCGTATCGGCGTGATAGTTTTCGTGCATACTGTCCCATTGTTTGATGTCGGCGAGCAGCAGTTTGGCTAACGTTTCGGCCTGCCAACGAAGTTCGCCGTCAAATCCGTAATTCTTTAATCCAATGGAATACAGATAGTTAGCAATAGGCCAAACGGGGCCTTGCCAATTTGAAAACGGAATTATTACGTTTTTGTTGTTGTAATCCGGGTCTTTCTTCGAGAGCGAACGATAGCCGTATTTGGCCTTCATCTGCGCAGTGTCGGTCAGATAACGCTCAATCATTTCGCGGCCTTTCGCTTCGGGCGCAAGTTTCTGAATCAGAGGAATAAAACTCGAATAACTGACGCGACGGTAAAAATCGCCTGTTTCGCGGTCAACTGTGTAATAAATCCGGTCTTCGTCGCACCAAAGCGTCTTGTTGATAGCGTCTTCCAGATTTGCCGCTTTTTTCATAAGCAACTTATAATCAGCCTCTTTGCCAAGTTCTTTTGCTATCAAAGCCTGCGCAATAAACTCGCGCAACTGAAAAGCGCTGGCGTCGGGCGCAAGATAGGAGCGGGTATCTTCATCGAAATAGTTCATAGCCGGATTGTTGTCCGCCCCGCTTTGGCCGGCATTTTCCCAGAAATAGCAGTTGTAGGCGGAATCCAACTGCGTGCGGTCGCGGTATTCCAAAACCTTCATCAGAGCGTCGTAATGCGGCTCAACCCACGAAAAATCGTTCAGGGCTTTCGAGGCGAAATAAACTCCCTGCGAGAGGAAAGGCTTCATCGCAAATTTTCCGAAAACCGGCCGCGGTCCGGTCGTGGTGGCGCATCCGGCTGTATAACCGTCCGAATCGACGCCTGCAATCAGGTTTAGCGCCCAATATTTCAGATATTCGGGCTTGCCGACGCTTGACAGGTGGCAGCCGATGAAAAAGCCGTCCCAGTCCCACATTTGCTTGTAAAATCCGGCCGGAATGAGGTAAGGATACTTCAAATAGCCTTCGGCAGGCTGGATAACCTGCGGTTCGAGGCGGTTAAATTCGGCCGTAAGTTCGTTTTTCAACTGCACAAGAGTTTCGCCGCCGACGGCTGACGGCTCCGTTTTCGGTTGATTACAGGCTGTTGTCATCGCGATTGCTGTAATTAAAATAAAAGTGAGTTTCTTCATATATCATTGATTTATAGTATTTTTAAACTATTAACTACTAACTATTGAATAAATCCCCGGTTTTTAAGCAAAAAATCAGGATTAGGCTCCGAGCCGCGGAAACGCAGGTAAAGCCTCATCGGGTCGTCGCTTCCGCCGCGCGAAAGGATATTGTCGCGGAAAGAGCGGGCTGTTGCCGGGTCGAAAATTCCGTGTTCGACAAAAGCCTCAAATGCGTCGGCATCAAGCGTTTCCGCCCACAGATAGCCGTAATAACCGGCCGAATAACCTCCGTCGAAAATATGCGAAAAATACGGACTTTTGTAGCGGACAATGATTTCGGGAATCAGGCCGATTTCGTCCAAAACGCGGTTTTCAAACTCTGTAACTTCTTCTGTAACAGGAGTTTCTATCACGTGCCAGTGCATATCGAGCAGGGCGGCGGCCACAAGTTCGGTAGTCATAAATCCCTGATTGAAATGTTCGGCATTTTGGATTTTCCGAATCAGGCTGTCGGGGATTGTTTCGCCCGTCTTATAATGCTTTGCAAACATTTTCAGCGATTCCGGATTTAAAGCCCAATGTTCGTTTATCTGCGAGGGAAGTTCCACAAAATCGCGATAGACATTAGTTCCCGAAACGCCCTCGTAACGGCATTTTGAGAGCAGTCCGTGCAGCGCGTGTCCAAATTCGTGAAACAAGGTTTCCACCTGGTCGAGATTCAGCAACGAAGGCGCATCAGCAGTGGGCATCGCAAAATTTGCCACGTTGTAAATAACCGGACGGACGTCGTGGCCATTGACCACCGACTGTTCCAAAAAATTGCCCATCCACGCGCCGTTGCTTTTGCCCGGACGCGGAAAATAATCCAGATAGATAAGTCCGAGATGGGAAGAGTCGGAATCGAGGACTTCAAAAACTTTTACATCTTTCTGATACACAGGCACATCGTGCAATTCTTTGAAACTTATTCCGTAGAGTTTACCGGCTATTTCAAATGCTCCGTTGCGGACTTTTTCGAGGGCAAAATATGGGCGCAACTCGGCCTCTTTCAGGTCGTAACGTTTCTGGCGAAGTTTTTCGGCATAATACATCCAGTCCCATGATTGGAGTTTAAAACCTCCGCCCGAGGCGTCAATCATTTTTTGCAGTTCGTCGCGTTCGCGTTTGGCCTGTGGCAGCGCAAATTCCCAGATTCTGTTCAGAAGTCCGAAAACTCTTTCCGGATTATGCGCCATAGTATTTTCGAGCGCAAAATCGGCATACGACTTGTAACCCAGTAAGTTAGCCTTTTCGAGCCGAAGATTCACTATTTTTTCCAATATTTCGCGGTTGTCGTTCTTGTTTCCGTTTGCACAGCGGCTGTACATCGCTTTGTATAGCGTTTCGCGGAGTGCGCGGTTGTCGGCGTATTGCAGAAAAGGTTCCCAGTTAGGCTTGCTCAAATTGAAGAGCCATTTGCCTTCAAGCCCCTTTTCTTTGGCCTGTTCGGAAGCAAGTTCCACGAGGTCGGCGGGAAGTCCGGCGAGGTCGGCCTCATTGTCTATAACTAATTGATAATTATAGGTTTCGGCCAATAAATTTTCGCCGAAGGACAGCGAAAGCAAGTCTAAATCTTTGTTAATCTCGCGCAGACGGGATTTCTGGCTGTCGTTGAGCAAGATACCGCGCATAACGAAATTGCGGTAATACTTTTCAAGCAGCATTTTTTGCTCCATATCGAGTTTCTGCGCGTCGCGGTTGTCGTAAACCGATTTCACGCGGGCGAACAGTTTTTTGTTCATATAAATATTGTCCTGATGTTCGCTCATCAAGGGCGAAATATCGGTTGCAATACGTTGCAGAACAGTGTCGGCGTCGGTTTCTTTTATTGCATAAAAGACGCTTGAAACCCGTTGCAGCAGCCGTCCGCTCTCGTCGAGGGCGACTATCGTGTTTTCAAAATCGGGCGAAGCGCTGTTGTTCGCAATGTGTTCTATTTCATCCTGTTGCTGCTTCATTCCCTCGATGAAGGCGGGCTTGTAGTCGTCCGTCTTTATCAGGTCGAAAGGAGGATTGCCATAAGGCGTGTTGAATGCCTCGAAAAACGGATTTTGAGGCTCTGCGTTTTGTTTTTTACAACTTGTTGTCATTATTGCAGTTAATGCTATTAATACGAAAATATTTTTTTTCATCCTTTTTATATTTTTACAGAGTTATAATTTCGTTATTTTCGTGAACGATGGCGTCCACAACCGCAACCCGCGTAATATTTACGATGTCGCGCACCGACGATTCGATGTCGGTAAAGTGGATTGGCTTGTTCAGGCCGACCTGAATCGGGCCAATCATCTCGCCTGCGCCCGTTTCCTGCAACAGTTTTTGTGCGATATTGGCCGAAGTCAGATTCGGGAAAACCAGAGTATTTACGTCCTTTCCTTTCAGGCGGGTAAACGGATATTTATTGTCGCGCAAGTTCCTGTCCAACGCGAAATTAACCTGCATTTCGCCATCGATTGCAAGTTCGGGATAGGTTTCGTGCATCTTGGCCACAACATCGTGAACTGATGCCGGATTTCCCTCTATTTCGGCGCCGAAATTGGAGTAGGAAAGCATCGCTACAACCGGCTCCTGTGCAAAAAAGCGGACTGCGTGAACCGTAAGCCGCGCAACATCGACAAGGACATTCGTGTTCGGATGCCGGTTTATGAGCGTATCCGAAAGGAAAAGCGGGCCTTTTTTTCCGAAAAGAATATGGATTGAAGCGAAAGTTTTGTAACCTTCGCGTATTCCGATAACTTCCTTCGCAACTTTTATCGTATTTGAATATTTTGTGTAAACGCCTGTGATAAAGGCGTCTGCGTCGCCGGTTTCGACCATCATCATTCCGAAATAGTTGCGTTCAAACATTTTGTCGAGCGCTTCGTCGAGGGTTGCGCCTTCGCGGGCGCGTTTTTCGGTCAAAATGTGGGCGTAACGCTGCCGGCGTTCGGCTTCGTTGTCGTGCCGGAGGTTCACAATTTCCATTCCGTCGAGGTCGATGCGGAGTTCGGCGGCAAGTTTGGCGATTCGCTCGTCGTTGCCCAGCAAAATGGGGTAGCAAATGCCTTCGTCGCGGGCCTGGGCGGCGGCACGCAGCATATTCGGGTGGCTGCCTTCGGCAAAAACGACGCGCTTCGGATTGCGGCGTGCCATTTCGGTCAGTCCGCGGAGGAATTTATTGTCGTAGCCCATCAAATCTTCGAGGTGGTTTTTGTAATCTTCCCAGTCGGTAATTTTTTTGCGGGCGACGCCTGATTCCATTGCAGCCTGCGCCACAGCCAGCGAAACGCGGGTCAGCAGGCGGGGGTCCATTGGTTTCGGAATCAGATATTCGCGGCCGAAAGAAAGATTGCTTAACCCGTAAGCCGAGTTTACGACTTCGGGAACAGGCTCTTTTGCAAGTTTTGCAATCGCCTTTACAGCGGCGAGTTTCATTTCCTCGTTGATGGTCGTAGCCTGCGTGTCGAGGGCTCCGCGGAAAATGTAGGGGAAGCCCAGCACATTGTTTATCTGGTTTGGATAATCGGAGCGGCCTGTCGCAAAAATCAGGTCGGGACGACATTCCATCGCTTTTTCGTAAGAAATTTCGGGATTCGGATTGGCCAAAGCAAAAACTATCGGATTTTGATTCATACTTTTGACCATATCCTGCGTCAGCACGTCGGCTACCGAAAGGCCGAGAAAGACGTCGGCGCCCTTCATCGCTTCTTCAAGCGTGTCGAAAGGCTTGTCGGTGGCAAACTCTTTTTTTGTTTCGTTCAAGTTGGTTCGACGGGTGGAAATTACGCCGCGGCTGTCGCACATTACAATATTCTCTTTTTTCGCGCCAAGCAGCATGTAGAGCCGCGTACATGATGTTGCCGAGGCTCCGGCTCCATTGACGACTATTTGCACGTCTTCGATGCGTTTTTCGGTCAGTTCCAGAGCGTTAAGCAGTCCGGCAGCCGAGATGATGGCCGTTCCGTGCTGGTCGTCGTGCATTACGGGGATGTCAAGTTCCTCTTTCAGTCGTTGCTCGATTTCAAAACATTCGGGAGCCTTGATGTCTTCGAGATTTATGCCGCCGAAAGTGGGCGCGATGGCTTTCACAGCCTGAACAAATTTTTCGGGGTCGGTTTCGTTCACTTCGATATCGAAGACGTCGATTCCCGCAAAAATCTTGAACAGCAGGCCTTTGCCTTCCATAACCGGCTTTCCGGCCAATGCGCCGATATTGCCGAGTCCGAGGACTGCTGTCCCGTTCGAGATTACCGCCACCAAATTGCCTTTGGCGGTATAATCGTAGGCCTTTTTCAGGTCTTTTTCTATTTCGAGGCAAGGCTCGGCCACTCCCGGCGAATATGCCAGCGAGAGGTCGGCCTGCGTACTGTAAGGTTTAGTCGGGACAACTTCTATTTTCCCCGGCTTACCCTCTGAATGATAAAGTAATGCCTTCTCTTTTGTAACGTTTGCCATGCCTAAAAAATCTGTTAAAGTTATATTTTGATATTATCGGGCGCAAAATTACAAAAATCTATTCATAAAAACTCAAATAAAATAGAATATTTTTTAAATAAAAACAAATTTGTAGGCATTTATTCCGGCGGTAAATTCGGACTTCTTTTTCCCGTTGCGGTCGAAAATATAAATCGTGCTTGGATTGCTGTAATCGGTGTCGGCTACATAAATATCTCTGCTGTAATCATCTATTCCAAAGGCATATACGGTTGTAAATTGCGGTACTTCGGATATGAGGTTTCCGGCGATTTGACGTCCGTTTTTCAGGTCGTAACGGCCGAAAACATTGTTTGCCAACCCCTTGTCATTATATGTTACTCCATAATAATACAGGGTGTCGTTAAGAATTGTAAAATCCTGATTTGCAGGAACATTGCTAATATTAACGACAGTACGGGTTTTTAAATCAATTTTTTGGATTCCGCCCGCTACATCGGCGTAATTTCCAAGATAGGTGATATACAGATTTTCGTTGCCGTCGTATTTTATCCTGTTTGGATTCAGGCCAACCTCAATTCGCGGCAAAACCTCGCTGAAAGTGGCTATGTCAATGACTGACAGCGTGTTGTCGAAATTCGGGAAATTCAATCCGTTAGTATTTCCGACGTAAAGTTTGCCCTCGGCGGCGGCAATTCCCAAAGGGTCGGCTCCAACGGCGGTAATTGCGTCAATAGCGAGCGAAGCAGTGTCGATGCGGATTACGTGGCCGTCGATGGTGGTTGCGTAAACCTTGTTTTCGTAAGCCGCCAAAAAATTGGGTTCGCGTGGAACCGCGCCGTCGTTCACGTAAATTTTTCCAAGTTCGTCGAAATTGGAAAGCGACAGCACCCAAATTACGCTCGATTTGGTTACGGAAACGTAGATTTTTCCGCCGTAAACGAGCATATCCTGCGCCGTATCGCCGAGCCGGCCGTCCATAATATCCTCGTCAAGTACCGTGCCTGAAGCATAGTCGTAATAAGTGATTCCGGAATTATTCACTCCCTGCGAACCCTGATTCAAAATCAAAACCCCGGAAGTTGGCGTAACTTTCGGCTGTTCATCAATAATATCGTCCTTTTCGCAAGACGAAAAAAACAAAATGCCAATAACCGGCAAAAATTTGAAAATAATAAGATTTTTTTTCATAACAAATTGTATATTAAGTGTTTATATTTAAAATTTAACTGCAATTTTCCCCCGAAACGTCCGCCCTTGCATAGGATACGATTTTACAACCTCATATTGAGCGTCGGTAAAATTGACGCACTCGGCCGTAATCGCTAATTTACAGTCTTTTAGCGAAAATGTGCGCGAAACGTTGATTCCATGCTCGGCAAAAGGTTTCATCCGGCTTTGCGGCCGGTTGGAGGCTTCCGAATAGCGGCGTCCGCTGTAAATAAGCGTGTAATTGACTTCAAACCAGCGGGTTTCGAGGCCGAGCCAAACTGTGGCCGCGTGAACGGGAGTATATGGCAGTTGCTTGCCGTAACTTGCCGATTCGGGATTTGTACGGTCGATAACGCGCTGAAAAGTATAAGTCCCAAGCGCTTGCCAATGCAGGTTTTCGCCTGTATGGAAGCGGGTTTCGGCTTTCATATCGAGGCCTGTTATTTCCGTTTTGCCGACATTAACCATAGTCCAGATGTTCATATCGCTTGTAGGCCAGGCAATTATCTTGTCGGCAACGCGGTTGCGGTAAGCGTCGGCAGTCAGCGACAGGAAAAGGCCGCCAAACTGCTCCGAAAATGTGAGTCCAAGGTTGAACTGACGCGCATTTTCGGGTTTCAAATTGCGCTTTCCAACGGTAGAAAAATACAAATCGTAAAGCGTTGGCAAGCGGTAAGTGTTTTTGTAAAATGCCCGAAGCCGTAAATTGCTTGTTTTTAACGGTTTAATCCAAAATCCGAGATACGGCGAAAACTTGTTAAAGGAAGTAGATAGCGGTTCGTCGCCTGCGTAAGTGTATAATAATTTGGCAGTTACGGCTGCAATTCCGGATTCGTATTTTGCCGAAAATGCGCTTAAAAATGAAGTTCTGGCAGGCGAAACGGCGAGGGTATTGCCGTTCATATTGCCGAAAATCAGGTCGTTAGCACATGACGCCGAAAAATGCCGGTTGAAACGGCGCAGAAAAACCGCGTCGCCATACCATTCCCGCTGAAAAAAACGGTACGACCGGATATTGAAATAATCCGAGGAAACATAGTCGAATTTTGCATTTGCCTTGAAATCTGTTTTGTTGTCAATAGGTTGATTATAAGCAGTTTGTGCAAAGAAATTCCGGTCTTTCGAACGGGCTTCGGAATAGTCGTTGTAATAAATTGCAGGGCCGGGCAACTGTCGGTCGGAAATAAGTCCGCCGGCCTTGAAATCAAGCGTTCCGCCGCCATGGAAACGTCCGCTGGCATTTCCTTCCAAATTCAGTTTTTTGACTGCCGAATTTTGCCTTTTCCGTTCTTGCGTTTGCGAATCGTCGTAACCTATTGTTTGAATAAACGGATAATCGCCTTTCGACTGCATATAATCGGCTGACAGTGAGGAAGAAAAATCGCGGGAAAAGGCTTTTCCAACAGTCAGCGAAGGTTGTAGCAAACCGAAAGAACCGGCAAGTAAAGAGGCCTGCAACAGGCTTTTACCGGCTTCTTCCGTCGAAAAGCGGCGGCTGGCTATATTCAGCGAACCGGCAAGCGATTGGGCGCGGGCTGTCTGGAAAATATCATCGCTTTCGCCGATGTTGAGCGTGATTCGGCCGATATTTCCAAGCGAGAAACGGCCAAGGTCGATTTGTCCGCTCTGATAGTCGGAAACCGGGATTCCATCGACCGCAATACCGGTGTGAGCGGCGCCAAGGCTGCGCAGGGAAACGGTTTTCAGGCCGCCGACGCCTCCGTAATCCTTTACCTGAACGCCGGCAAACATCCGCGCAGCATCGGAAACCTGCAAGGCTCCTGTCCGCGCAATCATTTCTGCATCAAGCGTTTGAAGCGGTGCAGAGGTGCGTACGGTCGAGATTCTGTCGGCCCTGACTTCAACAAGTTTCAATTCCTGCGTTTTCAGCGTATCGGCCTCGTTTTGAGCCGAAATCGTTGAACAGCATAAAATCAATAATACGAATAAAGTTCTAATTTTCAATAACATACGCAAGTAAATACTTTTAAATCCGAAAGTTTCACTTAATTTGTTATTTGGCAGGTCTTCCGGCTCGCTCCTTTTCCTGAACCGCCTTCCCGCCCGTTTTTGGGGCAGTGGCGCGAGTAATGTTCGGAAAATATTGGAGGTTACGGCAGCGGTACTGCTCGGGATTTGCACCCGATTCCCTTTTCAGCGGCAGAACGGAAAATTCTTGCCGCCACCAAATTTCATTGCAAAGGTAAGATAAATATTGGAAATACAAAAAAAATTAAGAAATTAATAACTATTTTTATCTTTTCTTGTTTTGAAATTCAAAAAGAAAGAAGTATCTTTGCGGCTCATTTTTAATTGAGATAATTATAAATTAAATATACAAAATAAATGAACGTTACACTAAACAAAATTGATGCGGTAAATGCTGCAATTACTATTGGGCTGGCTAAATCAGACTATGAAGGAAAGGTTGAAAACCGCCTGAAAAAAATTCGCAAAACCGTAAATTTGCCCGGATTCCGCAAGGGCAATGCCCCCGCGTCGGCAGTAAAAAGGATGTATGGCGCCTCGGTGATGATTGAAGAAATCAACGATATGGTCAGTGAGGCTCTGAATGATTATATCCGCGACGAAAAAATCAAAATTCTTGGCGACCCGATGCTTAACAGAGATGCAACGACCGGCATAGACGTCGATAATCCCCAGGATTTGACTTTCGTTTTCGACATTGCGCTCGCTCCCGAAATAAATGTCAACCTCGACAAATCGGATGAACTGACAATATATAAAGTCCAAATTTCCGACGAAATGATTGACCGCCAAATAAGTTCTTTCAAGGCTAATTTCGGTACGGAAATCAAGGTTGAAGAAGCCGAAGAACGCGACCTTATCCGCGGCGAAATAACCGAACTTGGCGAAGCCGGACAACCGAAAGAAGACGGCATCAAGTTCGACGGCGCCATTCTGATGGCCTCTTATATGAAAAACGACGGCGAAAAAGCAAAATTTATCCACGCAAAAGTCGGCAGCGACATAACTTTCAATCCCTACAAGGCTTACGAAGGTCATCAGGCCGAACTCTCGTCATTCCTGAAAATTAAAAAGGAAGAAGTGGACGGCCACAAGGGCGATTTCCTGTTCCATATTTCGGAAATCAGCCACTATCAGGAAGCCGAAATCAACCAGGAACTTTTCAACAAGGTTTTCGGCGCCGGAAATGTCGCTTCCGAAAAGGAGTTTCGCGCAAAAACAGCCGAAATAATCACGCGGGAATTACAGCCGCAAATCGACTACCGTTTCATCCTCGACGCCCGCGATTATATCCAGCAGAAAGCCAATATAGGAGAATTTCCCGACGATTTCCTGAAACGCTGGCTCGTAAGCCATGACGAAAAACGCACCAAAGAAGAAATTGAGGCCGATTACCCGAAAATCAGGGAAGACCTGAAATTCCAACTTATTTGGGAATTTCTTGCCGCCAAATTTGGAGTGAAAGTTGATGACAACGACATTATCGAAGAATCGAAAAAGGCTGCAAGAGAACAGTTTGCCCGCTATGGAATGGCCAACGTTCCCGAACAGTTGATTGACAACTATTCCGCTGAAATGCTGAAAAAGGACGAAACAATCCGCAACCTGGTTGACAAGGCCGTTGAAGGCAAAATGATTGCCGCAATCAAGGGAAGGGTCAGTCTGAAAGAAAAAACCGTTTCGGTAGAAGAACTTGCCGACACTTTCAAGCCGGAAACAGAAAAAACAGAAAAAGACGACAATAAAAAATAAGGAAAGATGAATAACGATTTTCAAAAATATGCAGTCAAGCATCTGGGAATGAGTTCCGCAGCCCTGCATAAATACACGTCGATAATGGACAACTACGTTTCCCCGACCATCATCGAGGAACGCCAGTTGAACGTCGCCCAGATGGACGTTTTCTCGCGCTTGATGATGGACAGGATTATTTTCCTCGGCACGCAGGTTGACGACTATACCGCCAATGTCATTCAGGCGCAGTTGCTATACCTCGATTCGGCCGACCACGGGAAAGATATTTCCATCTACATCAACTCGCCCGGCGGCTCCGTCTATGCGGGTTACGGCATTTACGACACAATGCAGTACATCGGTTGCGACGTGAACACAATCTGTACCGGAATGGCCGCTTCCATGGCCGCCGTCCTGCTCGTGGCCGGGACAAAAGGCAAACGCTCGGCGCTCCAACATTCCCGCGTCCTGATTCATCAGCCGCTGGGAGGCGCACAGGGACAGGCTTCTGACATCGAGATTACCGCCCGCGAAATAATCAAAATAAAGAAGGAAATTTACACTATCATTTCCAACCATTCCGGCCAGCCTTACGATAAAATCGTAATCGACGGCGACCGCGACTATTGGATGAATGCCGAAGAAGCCCTCGCTTACGGTATGATTGACAAGGTTTTAACTAAAAATAAATGAGTAAAAACGACAAACAATATTGCAGTTTCTGCGGGCGTCCAAGTTCCGAAGTAAAACTACTCCTCACAGGCCTTACCGGCAATATCTGCGGCGAGTGTGCGGAACGCGCCCACGAAATCGCGGCTGAATCGACAAAAGAGAAAACAGAAAACAAATCGGGATTTTCCGTAAAGCAGGAAGAACTGCCGAATCCCAAGGCTATAAAGGCTTTTCTCGACCAGTACGTTATCGGTCAGGACGACGCAAAACGCTACCTTTCGGTTTCGGTTTACAACCACTACAAACGCCTCCTCCAAAAAGACGAGAGCGACGAGGTGGAAATCGAAAAATCGAACATCATAATGGTAGGCCCGACCGGTACCGGCAAAACTTTGCTGGCCAAAACCATAGCAAAAATGCTGAAAGTCCCCTTCACAATAGTTGATGCAACCGTGCTGACCGAAGCCGGATACGTGGGCGAAGACATCGAAAGTATCCTGACGCGGCTGCTCCAAGTGTCGGATTACGACGTGAAGGCGGCCGAACGCGGAATAGTTTTTATCGACGAGATAGACAAAATAGCCCGCAAAGGCGACAACCCATCCATTACCCGCGACGTGAGCGGCGAAGGCGTTCAGCAGGGACTTCTGAAACTGCTCGAAGGCTCGGTCGTAAACGTTCCGCCCCAGGGAGGCCGCAAACATCCCGAACAGAAACTGATTCCGGTCGATACAAAAGACATCCTCTTCATCTGCGGAGGCGCTTTCGACGGAATAGAGAAGAAAATAGCGCAAAGGCTCAATACCCACGTTGTAGGCTACAATTCGGTGCAGCACACCGCAAATATCGACCGCAACAATATGTTGAAATACATTGCGCCGCAAGACTTGAAATCATTCGGCCTGATACCCGAAATCATCGGGCGCCTGCCGATTTTGACCTATCTCGAACCGCTTGACCGGCAGGCCTTGCGGAACATCCTGACCGAACCGAAAAACTCGATAGTCAAACAGTACAAAAAAATATTCGCGATGGACGGCATCACGCTCGCTATCGACGACGAAGTACTGGACTACATTGTGGATAAAGCCATAGAATTTAAACTCGGAGCCAGAGGATTGCGCTCGATAACGGAAGACATTATGGTTGACGCTATGTTTGAACTCCCATCCTCCGGACAAAAAGACTTTCACATCGACCTCAATTACGCCGAATCAAAAGTCGAAAAATCCAAGACTTTATACCTCGCTGCAAGTTAAAAAACGAGTTTTTTTCATAATTTTTGAAAAAAAAACCGAAAATATTTGCATTATTTAAATACAATGATATATCTTTGTTACTGTGTTGAATAATACAAATGTAAGATATGGCAAAAATAGATTCTTTAACCGCTCAATTAAAAAAACATTTTGGCTTTGATACGTTCAAGGGCAATCAGGAGGCTATTATCAAAAACGTAATGGCCGGAAACGATACATTCGTGCTGATGCCCACCGGCGGAGGCAAATCGCTCTGCTATCAACTGCCATCCCTGCTGATGAATGGGACTGCCGTCGTTATATCGCCCCTCATTGCGCTGATGAAAAATCAGGTCGATGCAATGCGGAATTTCAGCGAAGACAACGGGGTAGCCCACTTTATCAACTCATCGCTCAACAAGGCGGCTATTGACGGCGTAAAGGACGATATACGTTCGGGAAAAACAAAATTGCTGTACGTGGCTCCCGAATCGCTCACAAAAGAAGAAAATATAGAATTTCTGCGTCAGGTGCCGGTTTCGTTTTACGCAGTCGATGAAGCGCACTGTATCTCGGAATGGGGACACGATTTCCGCCCCGAATATCGCCGCATCCGCCCGATAATCAACGAAATATCGCGCCAGCCGCTGATTGCGCTTACCGCTACCGCCACGCCCAAAGTTCAGCACGACATTCAGAAAAACCTCGGAATGATGAACGCTACGGTCTTCAAATCGTCGTTCAACCGCCCGAACCTTTACTACGAAGTTCGTCCCAAAACCAAGGACGTGGACAAGGAAATAGTCAAATTTATAAAGGCGAACCCCGGCAAATCGGGCATAGTTTATTGCCTCTCGCGAAAAAAAGTGGAAGATTTTGCCGAAACGCTTAAAATAAACGGAATCAACGCTTTGGCGTATCACGCCGGAATGGATTCGCAAACCCGCACCGAAAATCAGGACGCTTTCCTGATGGAAGAAGTGGACGTCATCGTAGCCACAATCGCCTTCGGAATGGGAATCGACAAACCCGACGTCCGATACGTCATCCACTACGACATCCCCAAAAGCCTCGAAGGCTACTATCAGGAAACCGGACGCGCCGGAAGGGACGGAGGCGAAGGAAAATGTATAGTTTTCTTCTCGAATAAAGACTTACTGAAACTGGAAAAATTTATGCAGGGAAAACCCATTTCCGAACAGGAAATCGGCAAACAACTGCTTGAAGAAACCCGCGCCTACGCAGAAACCTCGGTATGCCGCCGCAAAGTGCTGCTTCACTACTTCGGCGAAGAATATACCCAGGACAACTGCGGTAGTTGTGATAACTGTTTAAATCCCAAAAAACAAGTGGAAGCAAAAGAACTGTTAATTTCAATCCTCGAAACGGTTGAACTCTTAAACAATAAATTCAAGGCCGACCATATAATCAATATAATGCAGGGTAATGAAACCTCCGACATTCTGGCCTATGAACATCAAGACCTCGAAATCTTCGGAACCGGAAAAGACGAAGACGAAAAGACGTGGAACGCCGTTATACGGCAGGCGATGATTGCAGGCTACCTCGATAAGGACATCGAGAATTACGGGCTGCTGAAACTCACTCCGGCCGGCAAAAAATATCTTGAAAATCCGGTTTCTTTCAAGATTACCGAAGACAATGATTTCGACGAAGAAGAATCCAACGACGACGCTCCCGTCCGCGGCGGAGCAGCCTGCGCCGTTGACCCCGTCCTCTACTCGATGATGAAAGATTTGCGCAAAAAACTTTCTAAAAAACTCGAAGTCCCGCCTTACGTGATATTTCAAGACCCATCGCTCGAAGCGATGGCTACCACATATCCCATTACTATCGAGGAACTTCAAAATATTCCGGGCGTCGGCGCAGGAAAAGCAAAACGCTATGGTCAGGAATTTGTGGAACTCATCAAACGGCACGTTATCGAAAACGAAATCGAACGCCCCGAAGACCTGCGAATTCGCACCGTGGCCAACAAGTCGAAAATGAAAGTTTTCATCGTCCAAAGCATCGACCGCAAAGTGGCGCTCGACGATATTGCAATGACCAAAGGCTTGGATTTCAGCGAGTTGCTCGACGAGATAGAGGCCATTGTCTATTCCGGCACCAGAATAAATATCGACTATTTCCTGAACGAAATAATGGACGAAGACCACATCGACGATATTTATTCCTATTTCAAGGAATCGCAGACCGACAACCTCGAAACGGCAATAGAAGAACTCGGCGGCGACTATACCGAAGAAGAAATCCGGTTAGTCAGGATAAAATTCCTCTCTGAATTGGCTAATTAGAGCCTGAGAATAAACTACTTATATACCGGCGCCGTCGGTCAAATCAAGCGAAACGGCTCTGGTTTGCAGAATCCGCGAGTTGGGCGGAACGCTGTATGTGAGCCAGATATTGCCGCCGATAATTGTGCCGTGGCCAATGGTTATGCGCCCCAGAATAGATGAATTGGAATAAACCGTTACGTTATCTTCCAAAATCGGATGGCGTGGAGTATTCAGGTGCTGGCCGTCCGCATCGAGATTTAAAGTAATATTTTTTGCTCCGAGCGTAACTCCCTGATACAGAGTAACGTGTTCGCCGATTATCGTTGTTTCGCCAATCACGACGCCGGTGCCGTGGTCGATGCTGAAATATCGGCCGATTTGCGCTCCGGGATGAATGTCGATGCCGGTTTGCCCGTGGGCGAGTTCGGTTATAATCCGCGGAAGCAGAGGGATTTGCAGTTTGTAAAGTTCGTGAGCGATACGGTAGTTTGTAATTGCCCTTGCCGCCGGATAGCAAAAAATCACTTCGCCGTAACTTTTGGCCGCAGGGTCGGAATCGAAAATCGCTTTAACGTCGGTCGAGAGCATCTTTTTTATTTCCGGAAGCCGCTCGATAAACTGTTGCGCCAACCGCCGCGCCTCTTTGCGAATCTGTTCTGAATCGGCATTTGCACTCCGATTGTGGTAAAAAAGCGAATCGTAAATTTGCTGGAACAGCAGATTGTATATTTTTTCTATCTCAACTCCGTTGTGGTAAGTCAGCGAAACCTCGTTCACAAGCGGGCTGCCGAAATATCCCGGAAACAACGCCGAGCGGATAAGTTCAATTATTTCATTCATTATCTCTGCCGATGGCATTCTTCGCTCGTGGAGCGGGATTGAAGGATAATCTCCGCTGTGGTTTCCGCTTAAAGCGTTTACCGTTTTCTCAATAAAAGAATAAGTTTTCATCTTATTGCAATTTTTTTAATTGTCCCAAAATGGGTGATAGGCGTAAAAATAGGGCTTGAAGCCAAGTCCGACATAGACGGCCGAACCGTTTGGCGCCACAAGCATCGTCTGGTTGCCGGCTGTTCCGTCATCAAACAGGAAAACCTCGGGCAGCATGCGTTTTTCGCTCCAACGGCGGGTTTGCAGGTCGAGTTCCCAAACCATATTATCGCCGTCAACGGCGTACAGATATTCGGTCTGGTCGTAAGAGCGCGTAAGCAGGGCGGCCGAAAAGAATTTCGACGCCATTCCTTCGGGAAGCGAGGCAAATTCAGTCCAAGCGTCGCTTGCAGCGTTGTATTCCCAGAGTGTGGCGCGGGCGTCGGCGTTGTCGCCAAAACCGGCAAATGCGCGTTTTCCATCGGAAACGCAGATTCCGCCGTAGATATTTACCGGAAAGTCGTTCATTTGCGTCCATTGGCCTGTACCGCTTGCATAACTGTATTGCCAAACGTCGTCCATTGAACGCCCAAGAAACTGTCCGCCAAGCACATAGCCCTTATTGTCGAGCGAAAAAGCCATGGCTTGGAAACGCACGTCGAAAGGCGCGGTGATAGGGGATGTATTCCATATTTTAATCTTGCCGTCGAAGATGTAAAAATCGTTGTATGCGGTTGCCGACGAACTTTGTCCGGTGCCGACGTATGCCGAATCGCCGATGACGAAAGTAGCAGGATAACGCCGAGCCTCGCCCGGATAGTTGGGAGCCGTTCCCCACCATTTATTTAGCGAAATATCGTATTCCCAAGTGTCGGAAAAAGTTGTGGTATAATTATCGCCGCAGACAATGTAAAAATTGTTGTTTATCGCAAAACTCGCGAAGCGCAGGCGCAGGTAACTCCGAAATTCGTCTTTTTCCTGCCAAATCGAGGGGGTTGCGAGCGCGTGGACGTCGCCGTAGGAAATGCCGTAACGGTTAGTGGCAAAAGCCCGCCAATAGTAAACCGTATCGCCCAAAGCCTGCGTCAATCCGCCGGTGAACAGGCCTTGAACAGGATTTACGGAAATTACGCTGTCGTTGAATGTCGGCTCCGTCGTAGAGAGGCTCCAACAAAAGCCAATCATACTGATTCCGCCTTTGCCTTCCTCTTTCAGGTTGCCGTAGAAAACCAGCCGCCCGTCTTCGGGGATATTGTCGGAAACGCTGGCAACAGTCGGCTCTTCTTTCAGATTAGCGACGCCGACAGTCATTTCCGGCTCGTTGAGGCACGAGTTTAACAGACTGATAATCAATAATATGCCAAATAAAGATTTTCTCATTTTCAAAAAGTGTAAGCCAAACCTAAATATGCGTCCAAATCCTTGAACCTGACTGTATTAACTCCTGCTAACAGCAGCAGTTTTTTCCATTCGTACATTCCGCCTGCTTCGAGGGTTAATCCTTTGTAAGAGGCGTCCACATTGAAGCACCATTCGCTTTTGCGGCCGGTCGGCAAGGGCGCTTCGGCCGATATTTCGCGCAGATATTCGCGTTTTGCGTAACCTCCGCCTGCGGTCAGGAAAATATTGCGTTTCAACTGATAAACAAAACCGCCGGTGTACATTGCGCTGTTCCATTTCTTGCGTGCAAACTCGTATTTCGGGTCTTCTATCGGGATTGCCGGAACCAACGTATTATTGCAGGGATATGTGTAATCGCCGTCGTGAGCGTCGATTTTCAGTGAAACATAAAATCCGTAGCGGTTGAAAACGCCTGCCGTAAAGCCAATTGGCATAGTAGGGGAGTAAACGTAACCGGCGTAGGAGTAGAAATTCTGCCATAAAAGGCTCTTTTTCGCAGGTTTAACTTCCGGACTGATGTAAATCGAATCCCGTATGGTAGTTTCTTCCTGCGTGATTCCCAGCATTTTAACGTATTCTTTAAGCCAGTATTCCGATTGAATAGAATCGGGACTGACGCCTATTCCCATTTTGTAATAATCTGATAATAAAAACATTGCGTCGTTAGATTCTCTGTTTTCGGCCATAGTTTTCAGGCATCGGAAGCAGCGTCCCATCGAAAAAACCATAAATTTCCGCAATTCTTCGCGCTGTTTCCATATTTCCGTCAGTTGGCGGATGCTGTACGGGTCGCAATTATTCAGTCCTTCGCCGTACCAAGAGCGGGCTTCGTCGAAATCGCCCCGCTGAAAAGCCATATCGCCCTTGGAATTATAATCGCCTTGCCCGAAAAGGCTCAAACCGGCGATTATAAACGTGAAAGTTAAGAATATTTGTTTCATCAATTTATTATTCAACACTGCTGACGTCAGACTGAATCAAGTCGCCTGCCGGGGAATACAAGTCGAATGTATTGTCGCTTTTCTGAAAAACCCTGTTTTTGCCGTACTGTTCCGAAGATACGTACTGACAGGGAATTTTCTCGATTCCGCGGCTGTCTATTGCTCCAAATTTGCCGTCCGATTTCCTTTTTACGACCACAAAGTTACCAAATTTCATCATTTTTTCATACGAATTAATGCGATTTTCAACCTCAATCGCGTCTAACTCGTTATTACATAACGAAATATAATTTTGGCCTTCGGAAGTTTTTTTTATTTCTTCGGCTGAACGAAACAGCGCAACCGCTTCTCGGTAATTTCTGGCGTTGTAGGCTGCGACGGCTTTCTGATATGTTCGGTTGTAATTCTCTTCTTTTTGGCGGTCTTCGGGCGAAAGTTCGGTTATCTGTTCCCTGACCGGTTTTTGACTTTGAGCGCCGGATTTAGTCTCTGGCGGAGCGTTCTCGACAAGCGAATCGTCCACTGCCGGAAATTCTTTATATACAGTATTTTCCGGCGAGGGTAGGGTAACAAGCCTCGGCTTGCGGTTCATCTCTTCGTAAATCAGGCGGCCGAGGAAGAAAAGTCCCGCTGCGACAAGCAAAGCGGCTATCGCGATTACGATTTTTTTGCCTTTTTTGCTGTTTACGTCTGAACTTAATATCGTATTATCCTCAATATCAACGTCATAAGGCTGTTCCTGAATCCGTTTCAGGATTTCTTTTTTGCCTTCGCCGCCTTCCGCAATTTCCGACTCGTCGATGGTGTCGGTAGCGGGATTGAATCCGAGGTCGAAAAGCATATCCATCACGCATTGGTAGCGGTCTTTGGCTTGTATCGACATCGCTTTCAGGATAACCCGCTCGGTATTTTCCGAAATTTCGGGATTTATTTCGCGCGGATTTTGTAAACCTTTGGTTGAACGCAGGATAGATTCGGTTGGAACCTGTCCGGTCAGCATAAAATACATTGTCGCGCCGAGGGAATAGACGTCGGGGCAGGGCGAGAAAACTTGCATCGCTTCGCTGTCGTACTGCTCGATTGAGGCGTATCCTTTCGAGGCGGCTTGAAGCGTGGTGCTGGTTTCCTTGTCGCTGGCGAGGTCGTATTTTTTGCTGATTCCGAAGTCGATAAGTCTGGGATTTCCGCTTTTGTCAATCAGGATATTGCTTGGTTTGACGTCGAGGTGCAGAATGTTTTTCCCGTGGATATAATCCAGAGCCTGACCGGTTTCGTAGATGATTTTCAGCGTTTTATCTTCTTTGAAAATCCCGTTTTCTTCGACTTCTTTTTTCAGCGAGTTGCCCGAAATAAACTCCATAACGATATAAACGGTGTTGTTTTGCTTAAAAACTTCCAGCACGTTTACGACGTTTGGATGGCTGATTTCGGCCAAAATCCGGGCTTCCTTGACGATTTTTTCTTTGTGTTTCTCGAAAAAGACTTTGCCTGATTCGCTGGTAGGTTCTACAAATCCCGATTTCGGATTGCGCTGGCAGTAGTCCTTGAAAAAATATTCTTTTATGCAAACCGGCACAAACGCAGTGGTTTTGCCGAGCGTACCCTGTATCTCGGTTTTCCAGGCTCCGCGGTAGGTAAGCGAAAATCCACCTTCGCCAATCACGTTCAAAACCTGATATTTGTCATTATGTAAGTGGTATCCGCGTTGCAGGTACATCGATTACTGTTTAATTCAATGAATTTTTTTGTAAGTGTTACTCAAAAATTCGTACAAATGTATAAAAAATAATCAAATAAAAGAAAATAAAGTGGCAAAAACCTGCTTAATGACGTTTTCTTTGTTCACTTCGCGCACCGGAATGAGGTAAGCGGAGTAGTTGTCGCGCGATTTTCGGCGACAAGCGCTGTGGATTTTTTCCATTTTATCTTCAATCGAGTTATTTTCGGCCATTACTGCGCAAAGTTCTTTATCGCTGAACGTTTCGGTAACTCCGTCGGAACACATAAGGAATACGTCGTCCGGCTCTACGTTGGTGATTTTTGCAACTTCCACTTCGACAGGGTTTTTCGTGCCTTGCAGCGCCTGTAAAATTACGTTTTTCTGTGGATGAACCAGCGCTTCTTCGGTTGTGATTTGACCGGTTTTGACCCAAAGATTTACCAAAGTATGGTCTTCGGTACGGAACAGGATTTCGCCGCCGCGGAACTGGTAAATCCGGCTGTCGCCCGCGTGGGCTGCATAAATTCCTTCGTCGGTAACGTAAAGCAGGCAAAGCGTGGTGGCCATGCCTTTTGCCGAGTGATTTTCGGCAACCTGTTCGTCGAAGCGGGTTTCGGCATAGCGCACTGCTTTTTCTATAAAGTCAGGTTCAAAGGAGGCTGCGTGGTCGATAAACGAGTCGAAATAGGTGTGAATGGCGTCGCAGGCCAAAGCGCTTGCAACTTCGCCCTTGTTGGAGCCGCCCACTCCGTCGCAGACTAAAAACAGCCTGTCGTCGCTCGAAACGTCCTCATCCCGAGGGAAAACCGAATCTTCGTTATTGATTCTTTTCCCGATTTCGCTGATGGAATGTGGTCTTTGTAACTTTATATTCATAAAAACCGGAATGTTGTTAAGTTAACAGTCTTTTTCCGATACAAAAACGAGGCGGGTTTGACCGATTTGTATTTCATCGCCGTTTTTCAAAACAACGACCTCGCCGGGTTCAATGTACCTACTGTTATATAACGTCCGGTTTTTACTTTTATTGTCATAAAGGTAATGAATATTTTCGCCTTTTTCATCTTTCCGCACTTCGACGCCGATATGAGCGCGGCTCATAAGTTTGTCGGTCGTCTCGATGGCGGTAGGCGAGGGGGTAGCGGCCGATTTGCGGCCTACGATGTTTACGCCTTCCGAAAGCAGGATATTCTGTTCGGGGGTAAGGTCGTTGGGCAAAACGTGCAACGAGCCTGCCGTAGCGGGTTTAGCGCCCGACAGCACTAATGTTTCGGAATCGTCTTCCGGCTTGTTTCCGAGGACGAATGCCACCTCTATTGGACTTTTGCATTTTGGGCATTTGAAAGTCTGGATGTTGGCCGGAATCTTGTTTTCATCGACTTTCAGCCCAACTTGGCAATGCGGACAGCGAATGGAAATCATAATTTGTTAAGTTTAATAATCTATTGAAAATCCGACAAAAAAACTACATTGTCGTCTATGCTCACAAAATCAGGGGAATCTGCTTCGGGAGGCGAATCGAAATCAGGCACGTCGAACAGTTCAAAATCCGAAATGTCAATCAGAAGCGGCTCGGCGGGATTTTCTTCGTCAATAGTAACAAAGTCGCAAAAATCTTCGTCGTTTTCGATTACGACAAAGAAATCGGTATCCAATACCGTAGCCATTTCCGAATCATTTCCCGTCATTTTTCGACAACTCCCCCTCTAATGTTTCTTTCAGAATTTTCAACGGCTCCTTCGGCAAATTCAGTTCTTTGACCTTGCCTTCGGCGCCTGCAAACAGAAGTTTAGTCTTTGGAAGACTTATTTGCATAACGTGGTTCTTGTTGATAATGAAACTTTTACCTACGCGCAGCAATACCGACGAATAGTTTGGTATCTGATTTTCGAGTATTTCCTCAATTTTTCCGATATTTACGGCAAAAATGAACTGAATACCGTTAGTCAGTATCAATTTTGTGTAATTCCTCTCTGCTTCGAAATACAAGATTTGTTCAATTTTTATCCGAATCAGTTCATCCCTCGTCTTGAAAACCAGATATCTGTCCATATTCTCTTATATAAAATCATCCGCAAAATTAGTCATATTTTTTTATTTTCAAAAAAAAACTTACCTTTGCACTTTATTTTAAATTCAAGTTATGAAAATTTCAGATGAAAAATTTGTCTCTTTGACATACGATTTGACAGTTGACGGCGGCGAACTTATGGAACGCGCCACTGTCGAAAATCCGCTAAAATTTATGTTCGGAATGGGTATGATGCTCGAAGCCTTCGAGAAAAATATTGAAGGCCTCGAAACCGGCGAAAAGTTTTCTTTCGTCCTCAAACCCGAAGAGGCTTACGGCGACTATTACGAAGAAAATGTTGTGGAAATGCCGAAACATATCTTCAATATTGACGGAAAATTCGACGAAGAACGCATTGTAGAAGGCGCGACGCTCCCGATGATGGACTCGCACGGCCGGAGGCTGATGGGTTCGGTGCTCGAACTGAAACCGGAGGTTGTAGTTATGGACTTCAACCACCCCTTGGCGGGCGAAACTCTGCATTTCGACGGCGAAGTGATTGACGTTCACGTTCCTACGCCCGAAGAAATTGCCGCTCTGGCAAACGAAGGCGGAGGTTGCGGTTGTGGCGACGACGCTTGCAGCGACGACTGCGGTTGCGGATGCAAATAAATACTTGAAAATGAACACTTTCGGCAACATATTCCGCTTGACTTCTTTCGGCGAATCGCACGGCGCGGCTATCGGAGGCGTTATTGACGGTTGCCCGTCGGGAATTGTTGTCGATAAAGATTTTATACAGAGTGAGTTAAACCGAAGGCGTCCGGGACAGTCCGACATTGTTTCGCCCCGAAAAGAGGAAGACAAAGTCGAGTTTCTTTCCGGCATTTTTGATGGAAAAACCACCGGAACGCCCATCGGATTTATCATTCGCAACGAAAATCAACATTCGTCCGACTACGACAGCCTGAAAGACGTCTATCGCCCTTCCCACGCCGATTTCACGTATCAAGCGAAATACGGGATTCGCGACCACAAAGGCGGCGGACGCTCTTCCGCACGCGAAACGACTGCCAGAGTTGTGGCCGGAGCGATTGCAAAACTCTATCTTCGGGAAAAAGGCATTGAAATACGAGCCTACACTTCGCAGGTCGGCCAAATCGTTATGAATAAGGCATATACCGAACTCGACCTTTCGCTTACGGAAACAAATGCCGTCCGCTGTCCCGACCCCGAAACGGCCGAAAAAATGCACGCCCTGATTAGCGAAGTCCGCGCTTCTGGCGATACCGTAGGCGGGCTTATAACCTGCGTCTGCAAAGGCGTTCCGGCCGGTTTGGGCGAGCCGGTTTTCGGAAAACTTCACGCCGCTCTCGGCGCGGCAATGCTTGGAATTAACGCAGTTAAAGGTTTTGAATACGGAATGGGCTTTGCCGGAGTAGGGAAAAGAGGCTCCGAAGCGAATGACGAGTTTTACCGCCGACCCGACGGTTCGATTGGAACGAAAACCAACTTTTCGGGCGGGATTCAGGGCGGAATTTCAAATGGCGAAGATATTTATTTCCGTGTGGCATTCAAGCCTGTTGCGACCTTGCTTCGCGAACAGCAAACAGTTGATATTCAGGGTAATGAAACCGTTTTGAAAGCGCGAGGCCGCCACGACCCCTGCGTTTTGCCGCGTGCTGTTCCCGTCGTAGAGGCGATGGCTGCAATTACGCTTCTCGATTTTTTGCTTTTGAATGAAAAAAAGTAGGATTTTCCTGTTTTTGGCCGTAATCTTTGCAATTTGCGTAATTAATTGGCGCTTTGGCGATTCCGGCAGCGCTTTCAATGGCAGGAGCGTTACTTATCAATGGAACAACGGCTCGACGATAAAATTTGTAAACTGCTGGTTGGACGAGGGCGCCCGCAATCTCGGCTTTGTTATGTACGAAAATCCGCGCTCGATTGAGTTCAAGCCGTTGTCCGAGCGGGTTCCCTATACTTCCTATCCTCCTGCCGACGACCGCGTGCCGTATGTTTCTTACCCCTCAACTTGTGTGATTCCAGTTTTTCTGGCTGCCAAAATGCTGCATAAAAACAGTATTGATTTCGATTTTATGTACGATTACCTGAAATATCCGTTTTTAGTTGACACTTTGCTCATATTTTTCCTGTTTTATCTGCTTTTTAGCATTACATTGAATATAAAACATCCGAACGCAAATTTAATCGTATCTTTCTTTCTGACAATGGCTTGGATGTTTTTGCCGGACAATCTTCTGTACCTGCGCTTTACGTATTTTTCCGACGAATGGGTGATTTCATTCGTTTTCATTTACATTATTTTAGAAATAATTGCCCCGAAAATTAAGGATAAACATCGGAAAATCAGGTATTTATACAATTCTGCAAAGTTTTTGGTTGCCCTTATCGGCATTTTGAGCGATTATAATTTCTATTTTTTTCTTTTTGCTTGCTGGCTTGTCCGCTTATTTACAGTCGTTTACGAAGAAAAAGGCGGATTAAGGAAAGCCGTTTCAGCCTCTTGGATTTACGTTTTGCCGGTAATTATCGGAACCGGAATTTTCCTTTGGCGCTCGGCGCCGCTTATGGATTTATCGTATTATTTCCGCTTCAAATTTGAAGAAAAAACTTACGGTTTTCCGGATGACGACAAGTCGCCGATATTAATGTTGCTGGGAAATTACCTGAAAAGTTACACTTACGCCGGTTTTTTTCTGGAATTGGCGCTTGCCTGCCTGCTGATTGCCGATGCAATCAGGCTTTTCAGGCAACGAAGAATGCCCGGCCGTTCTTATTTTCCGCTGCTGAAAATTGGCGCTATAATCCTGATTCCGCCCGTGATACACGTTTTGATACTTATGTATCATTCGGGCGAAAACCAGTTTGCAATGATGAAATTTGCGCTGCCGACTATTTTTTCCGCTGTGGTTCTTTGCTACTATTTTTTGCACAATGCGAATTATCGTAAATTCTATTTTGCGGTAGGCGCTGTAAGTATAGCGATAACCTTGATAATCAACATTATAGTGATAAACAAAGAACAAGAACGCGGAATTTACAAATGGGTTTCCAATCCCGCGCTGGCTTATGAATTGGAAAAATTCATTAAAAGCCATTCGGAGTATGAAAATGTCTATTTTTCCGGTACAGAACAAATTCTGCCCAATCCCCCCATTAGTTTGGCAATTTCAAACAAAAGAGTTTATTTTATTCGTTACTTGCATAATATTTCCGAATTTTTTCCGGATTTGAACAAGGCGGCCAATGTGCGCTTTGTAGTCAGGAAATCGGATTCCGGAAAAAAGAAAAGGATGTTGTTGTTGGAAGATTCGATACGGCAACGTTCCGATTTGCTCTTCGAGAGCGGGAAGTTTGAGATTTATCAACTGCGCAGCCGCAGCGATTTGCCGGAATTTGTCGGGCGGTTAAATTAAAAATATTTTATTTTTTATCATTTGAGTTATTTTATTTTAGGGCTTTATTGCTAATTTGCGCATTATTCAGGTATGGAATGCCAACATAGCCTTCGCCCGAAAAACTGCCCGAACCGCTACTTTGGTAATGAATACAGGGAAATCGCCTACAATTCCCTCTGCCTTTGCGGGGAGCAAAAGCAGAAATAAGAATAATATGGAAATCAGTTTTTTCATTTTTCCTTCAAAAATTCATACGGTATATCATAATGTTCCAATGGACGCACGGGCAATAATTCGCTCGGAATTAGCGGACTGTTTACTTCTACTTCTATTCCTCTACGCAAGCCAGTTTAGCATAGCCCAATGCGGGCATTGAAATATATTGACTAATGACAGGATTATCGTTTCTTATTTTATGAAATTTTGGACTTGTCATTTTTTCTAATAATTCTTCCATTAGTCCTTTATTTCCACCCAAATCATATTTCTTAAAGGTATTTGTATACCATTCTTCAAAATTGCCCTCTTTAACAATATTATCAAAGTATTTCTTTGCATATGCTTTCCCTGCATCTGTATCAAGCACCTTTCTT
>JAISUN010000010.1 GCA_031272085.1 Dysgonamonadaceae bacterium
CAAAAGAGAAATAATATACAATGTTAGTTAGTTTTATACGATGAGCGCTTATCAACAAGTTTAGCCAAAACCTTTTTTTATTTTCAGCAGATTTCCGGAAAATTTTTTATACCTTTGCGACACAATTTTATTAATTATTTTTGATATGAAAAAGTTTTTTTTATTAGTATTAATTCTTTTTCCTGCAATAATTTACGCACAGGAAATATCAAATGTCCAAAAAATTAACGTTTATGGAGTAGATTTCTCGCACGCGGGGCTTTATGCGTTGACAAACGATAATCGGGAAATCAAGAGCGGCCTGTGCCGAATCAACGCCCTGCTCGAACAAGAGCCGAAAAAGTACGATTTTGCAAAATATCTGAAAAAGGGAATCAGCGGATTTTGCACCGAATCGACCGACGAAATCAACGAAGCGATGGATGCGAAAGCAATGAAAGTCGTTTCGCCCGACTATGCGCTGACCGACGACCAAATCAATGAAACGCTCGACAACCTGAATTGCGAAGGCAACGACGGCGTGGGATTTGTCCTGATTGCCGAACTGCTGAACAAAACGGATGAAAAAGCCTCGTTTGTAGCGGTTTTCTTCGACGAAGAAACGAAGGAAGTCATTTATTCCAAACTTGTTACAGGCAAGACGCAGGGTTTCGGCGTTAGAAACCACTGGGCTTATTGCGTTTATCAGGTTTTGAAACATTGGAAATACTGATTCTTACGGAGTTTTGCAAATGATTTACTCAATTTCCGCCCCGCGAAAAATAAACGCCTCTATTCAGTTGCCGGCCTCGAAAAGCATCAGCAACAGAGCGCTGATTATCAATACTTTAACTGATAATCCGCAGCCTATTGCCAATCTTTCCGACAGCGACGACACAAAGGCTATGCTCAACGCTTTCCAAAATGCGGGAAACCTTATCGACGTCGGTGCGGCAGGCACCGCAATGCGCTTTCTGACAGCATATTACGCTATCGCCGAAGGCGAGCGGACAATAAGCGGAAGCCAAAGGATGAAAAACCGGCCGATTCGCGCCCTCGTGGATGCGCTTCGCAGTCTGGGAGCGGAAATTGAATATGTAGAAAAGGAGGGCTTCCCGCCTCTGAAAATTCAGGGAAAACGGATGACAGGCGGAAAAACGGAATTGGACGGCAGCATAAGTTCGCAATATCTTTCGGCCTTGATGATGATTGCGCCCGCCATGGAAAACGGGCTTGAAATCCGGCTTTCCAGCAATATTGTTTCCCGCCCTTATATAGAAATGACGCGCCGGATAATGGAATATTTCGGTCAAAAAGTCGATTGGACGGACAATATTATCGCCATAAAACCCGGAAAATACGAAGCCCGGCCGTTTGCGGTCGAAAGCGACTGGTCGGCAGCCTCTTACTGGTTCGAAATTGCGGCTATGGCGCAGGGCGAGGCCAATATCAACCTGTCGGGACTGAACGAAAACAGTTGGCAGGGCGACTCAAAGGCAGCCGAACTTTTTTATCCTCTGGGGCTTCCATACAATTTTACTGCGGAAGGACTTGAAATTAAGCGGGTTATAAACCGAAGGCTCCCCTACTCTTTCGAGTACGATTTTACCGATATTCCCGATTTGGCTCAAACTTTTGCGGTAAGTTTCTGTTGCCTTGGCGTGAAATTCAGATTTACCGGCTTGCAAAGCCTGAAAATCAAGGAAACCGACCGAATTGCCGCTCTGCAAGCCGAATTGCGGAAACTTGGATTTCTGCTCGAAAGCGACGGCCGCAGCACGCTCGAATGGCAGGGCGAAGTCTGCGAAGCCGAGCCGGAGCCGGTTATCGCAACTTACGACGACCACCGTATGGCGATGGCTTTTGCACCCGCCTGCCTGAAATTCGGAAAAATAAAAATCGAAAATCCCAAAGTTGTATCGAAATCTTATCCCGATTTCTGGAAACATCTGCAAGAGGCGGGATTTGTGATTAGTGAACTGTAAATGTCTGAAAATGAGATTAAACTGGAAAACAAACAGAATAGAATGTTGCGGACAGCACGAAACCTGCGCTTTGCGGGAAATTGTGCAAAAACGCGCCCGGAAAGCCGAAGTTGAATATTACGACGACGAGGAATTGGACATTTTCCGAGGCCGGACGGCCGATTCGTATTGCCGCGAGGAAACAGCCCTGTTTCGCGAGGTGCTTGAAACTATGCTCGAAAGCGACGTCCCCGGCTGGCTCGAAAGCCTGAAAATGCGGGGAATTGAGTTGCCTTCTGAATTGAGAATTGAGAATTGAGAATGAAAAAATAAAAAAATGGAACTGCTTCGTTATCCTTTTTTTCAAAATGCGCTTGTCGGCAGCCTTTTCGTCTGCATAGCCTGCGGAATAGTAGGCGCTTACATTGTTTCGCGCCGCTTGGTTTTCATTGCCGGCGGGGTTACTCACGCCTCGTTCGGCGGGCTTGGACTGGGCTTTTTTCTGGGAATAAATCCCATTTTGTCGGCTCTGGCATTTTCGATAGCCTCGGCTTTGGGCGTAGAATGGCTGTCGCAGCGGCAGGGCGTGCGCGAAGACTCTGCGATTGCCGCATTTTGGGCGCTTGGAATGGCTTTCGGAGTGATTTGCGTTTACCTTACGCCCGGCTATGCGCCCAATATTTCGGCCTGGCTTTTCGGCAGCATCCTGACGATAACCATAGCCGACCTCTGGCTCGCCGGAATACTTGCTTTCCTGCTTGTCATCGGCTTTTTGCTGTTTTTCCGGCCGGTTTTGTACGCCGCTTTCGACCGCGAATTTGCACAAACGCAAGGAGTCCGCGTCGTTTTGATTGAGCGGCTGATGATGCTTGCAATTGCGGTAACTGTCGTTGCGTCAATAAGATTGATGGGAATTATGCTGCTGATGTCGCTTTTGACAATTCCGCAAATGACTGCAAATATTTTTACTTCCTCGTTCCGAAAAATGCTCGTTTTGTCGGTGCTGTTCGGCATTGCAGGCTGTTTTTCGGGGTTATTGGCCTCCTACTGGCTGAATGTGCCTTCGGGAGCGGCAATAATATTCATCCAAGCCTTACTGTTTTTGACTTGCAAAGCGGCAAAACAAATACTGCCTTATTGACCTTTATTTCAGCATTTTAGCGATATATTTCGAGAGTTCGCGTCCTGCTTTGCCATAACATTCCTGGATGCGGTAAGCAACGTCGAAATCCGTTCCCCAAAAATCGGAAGCCGACGAATTTATTACCGTTACAGTGGCCATTTCTGCTCCGGTCTGATTATCGGTAAACACGATGGACAGGCTTACTGCGGCATTTTTGCGGGCTACGCCGACATTAAATCCCGGTTCTGTAAAATCGGTGTTAATGTGCATATTATACCGGCCTTCATCCGCAATTTGAGGAATTTTTTCAGCATATTTATTGAAAAGTTCAATAAATTTAGGTTCGAAACGTTGCTCGCGGTCTTCAACCCACCGCTGATACCACGCATCATACGAATCGCCTTTCTTGTCCAGGTCGGCTCGCCGTTTTTCGAGATACTCCGCTTCGGTCATTTTTCCGACTTTCATATTCTCATACGAGAAACTTACCGTGAACGCCGTTTCCGATTTCAGAAAATCCAATTTTCCGGACGTTACTTTGATTTTTTGCGCATACGCGCTGCCTGCCAGCATTACAAGCATCAATAAAAGAATCCTTTTCATGATAATTATATTAAAGTTAGACATTAATGTTCCGCAAATATAGACAAAAACTTTAAATTGAGCAATTTTTTTTGTACCTTTGCGGCTCATTTTACAAAAAAACAGCATGCAAAAAATTCGCAACATAGCCATTATTGCTCATGTTGACCACGGTAAGACTACCTTGGTCGATAAGATGTTGCTTGCCGGAAAACTTTTCCGAGACGACAAAACCGAA
>JAISUN010000058.1 GCA_031272085.1 Dysgonamonadaceae bacterium
AAAACCTGTCCAAAGGTTCAGTTCCCTGCAAAATGCCTTGGACGCACTTCCGGACGACTTTTTCAGGATAAGTCGGAATTGCGCTGTCAATCTCAAAAATGTAAGGTCGTTTTCGCCCGCCAAAAATTGGAAGTTGAACTGAAATCGCCGGTCAAACTGTCGGCTCACAATGTTTTAGCCCCGGCTCGGCCTCTGGGATTGTTGAAACAATAAAATTCAGAAATTCCTTGAAACTCAACCTGACAGGTCTCAAAGACCTGTCAGGTTTGTAACGATATAAAAAATCAGCCTTTATCAATCAGCGACCGCAAATACTTTATCTCGTCGTCCTTTTCTTGAAGCCGTTTTTCGTACTGTTCAACAAGTTTTTCGGAAAATTGGTTCACAATCAGGTAAGCAGAGTTGGAATAACCGCCTTGCTGATTGTTGTTTTCCTGTTTTATGTCGTTTGTAAAGAGGTCTTGCGGGTCTATTTCCAACTCTTTACAAATTTTTTCCAGATAATCGAGCGTTAATCCGCTGTTATCGTTTTCGAGGCGGCTGTACTGCTTTTGAGAAATACCAAGGCAAGCCGCCATATAATCCTGCGTAAAGCCCTTTTGCAGGCGTGCATTCCGTAACTTTGTATGTATTATACTCATAACGCCTAATTTAGAAGTTTAGGGTACAAATTTAGACGTAAATTTTTGATTATGCAAATTTTTTTTAATTTACCTTTGTCGCGAGTTTTATTAATCAGGATTATGCAACCAAAAGGAAATAACATTTTCACAAACCTGCTTGCGCTGCTCCGCGTCAAGCATACCGAGCGGTTTTCCGACCGGTACTTTAACGAACACCCGCATAAATACAACCTGCTGGGACTGTCGAAAATGCTGTCGGACTACGGCGTGGAAAATGCCGCTACCCGAATTGCCGACAAAGACGCCGATTTGCAGAGAATCGAAACACCTTTCGTTGCGCAGTTTGGCGGCGAGTTTGTGATTGTCAGGGAAGTTAGCGATGAAAAAGTTACAATAGTTAGATTTGGCAAAGAAATGCCGGTTAATCCAAAGGACTTTATTCAGGCCTGGACGGGCATCGTGCTGCTTGCCGAGCCTTCGGAAAAATCCGGCGAACCGGATTATAAAGAACATCGGCTAACAGAATTTTTGGCGTCAATCCAAAAATACGGCCTCTATGCCGCTGCCGGTCTGCTTTTCGCGCTTGTTTTCCGGGGTAACGCACTTTTCAAAAACCTTGACATTTCGCTTTTGCTTGTTTTGAATATTGCGGGGCTGTTTGTTTCTTACTTGCTGGTACGCAAGCAGTTGCATTTTTCCAGCCGGTTGAGCGACAAGATTTGTTCGCTGTTCAGCCGGCACGACTGCAACAATGTCCTTGAATCGAGCGCAGCAAAACTTTTCGGAGTTTTTGGATGGAGCGAAATCGGCGCAGGCTATTTTCTTGCAAATATTTTGCTGTTGCTTTTTCGGCCTGATTTTGTTCCTTATTTGGCCATAATCAATATTTTAGCATTGCCATATACAATTTGGAGCGTCTGGTATCAAAAATTCAGGGCAAAACAGTGGTGCGGGCTGTGTTTGATAGTGCAAATGCTGCTCTGGGTGATATTTGCTGTCGATATTGTTTTCGGTTTTATAAAAATATCACAATCAACTCCCCCTTTAGGGGGCTGGGGGGTAATTATAGAGGACTGGGGGGTAGTTCTGTCCATTTTTTCCATAATTATCCTGTCAATCAACATTTTAGCCCCGAAATTAGCCGAAGGCCGCCAAATATCCTATTTAAAACAGGAATTAAACAGCCTGAAAGCCGACGAGGATATTTTCCTTTCATTCCTGAAAAAGCAGCCCCGGCACGAGGTTTCACGCGATGATTCCGTAATTCTGTTCGGAAATCCTGACGCAAAACTGTTTATAACGATTTTAAGCAATCCATACTGCAACCCCTGCGCCGCTATGCACCGACGAGTAGAAAAATTCCTGAAAGACGTCGGCGGGCAGGTTTGCATACAGTATATCCTTTCATCTTTCGGCGAGGAGTTGGAGGGAGTGAACAAACATTTGCTCGCCGTTAGTCTTGAAAAAGACGAGGAAAAGACGATGACGGTCTTTTCCGGGTGGTTCAAAAAAGGCAAGCCTGAGGGCGAAAAGTTTTTCGAGCCGCTTGGCGCCTGCATTGCGAATCCCGCCGTAGAAGCGGAATTTGCGAAGCACCGCGCGTGGCGCGAACGTACCGGTATCCGCGCTACGCCGACTCTACTGGTAAACGGATGGCAACTGCCTGAAAATTACCGGCTTGAACATCTGCGGTACTTCACCGATTTGGATGTTATTTGCAACTGAAAACGTTTCTTCCTGTTGCGGGAAACGGGCAAAATCCGGCCGGTTTTGTCAAAAAGCAACAATTTTTGAGTTAATTTCTTGATTTATTAATTTATTAATTATTTTTGCATTATGAAAACGTTAAAGAAAATTTCGTTAAAAACAATCTCTGACACGCTGTCCGAACGGGAACTGAAAAGTTTGGTTGGGGGCGGATATGAAGGAGACAAGCATCTTTGCTTCTGTTCACAAACGGATAAGTATTATTACATAACAGGTACTTTTGATTATGCAATGACGCTTATTTACCAAATATGTGGCAGTAATCAGTCAAGCGGATGCTTATATTAATAATTTTTAATTATCAGACGAGTGAGAGATATTGCAATCTAATATTTCTCACTCGTTTAAAAAGTAAATTAAATATGAAACGTTCGACATTTTTTTCTGTTATTTTTTACGCTGGCTTGATGCTGGCATTTTCCTGTCACAACAAGGAAACAGGAGAATTATTGACTATTTCTGTTGAAACAAGTAATAATGGTTCTTTACCCTTATCTGAAATTTCAAATGAAATAAAGGCTATTGCTTTGGAAGAAACCGATAGCAGTATTATAAGTAGAGTTATAAAAGTCATTGAATGTGGCGATTACATTGCCTTAATAAACGGTTCTCGTAATATGGAAATTCTACTTTTTGATTTCAACGGAAAATTTATTCGACAAATTGCTTCAAGAGGACAAGGGCCAGGCGAATATAGTCAGGCGAACAGCATTGCCTACGATAATGTCAGCAAACAACTTTTTATCATGTCCGAAACCAAAATTATATCATATTCATTAGATGGAAAATTGTTGAAAGAAAAAGTAGTCCCGCACACAAAGGCCGATTTGGAATATGCAAACGGCAAATTATATCTGCTGTCTTATTACATTGATGATGATAAAAATGGCGTATGCCTACATTCCGTCCTGTATTCCATGAATAATGACTTGCAAATTATAGACAGTTGCAAAATAAGAAAAGAACATTTTGAGAAAATACTCGCTCAAATAAATGCTGTTCAGGATTTTATAACCGTTGAAAAGAATAATATTTTAGTTTATTGCGCGGATTATGCAATATTCGGCCCCATCGAACACCCTTTCAATCCAATATTGAAAGACACACTATATCAAGTAGATAGCAATAATTCGGTTTATCCTTTACTGCGAATAAAATTTAAAGGCGACGGCAAAACAGCCGATGGAGAAAAACGAATTTTTCTGAATAATATTTACAAAAGTTCGCGATACATTTTTGCCGATTATAGAGATATGGTTGATGATAATTCGTTTTTGTTTTGTTACGACACAAAAACAAAAAAAGGATATGAAATGATAGATGGTTATATTGATGATATTCATAATCTTACGGATAAAGTTACAATTTATCCTCTTGATGCCAATGCGGAAAGATTTTATTATATCTATACCGATATGGATAATTTGAGAGGCAATGAAGAACCCAACCCCACACTTTATATCGGCACTTTGAAGAAATGAAGAATTGTCTAAATATTCTTGACCGCCAACTCATTTCTCATTCCGAATCCGCCACTCTCGGCCTGTCTTCCGGCAAAACCGGCGTCTGCATCTATTTCTACTGCCAAAGCCGACTGATAGGCAACAGGGAATATGAATCGGCAGCCGGAAAATTGCTTGACGAGATTTTTGAAAAAATAGATACTGTCGGCTACTACGATGTAAAATCCGGATTGGCAGGAATCGGGCTTGGCGTTGATTATCTTATTGACAATAAGTTTGTTGCGGGCGATATAAATACTGTTTTGAAAGCGGTTGATGATAAAATTTTCAGGCAAACTGCTTATTATTCCGATAATGAGATGATTAACCCCGAAACACTGATACATCTGCTTTACTATTTTTGTGTCAGACTGCAAAAATTGAACTCGGGCAGCGAACAGCAATATCTTGTTAAAGAACTGACAATAAGCATAATAAACGAATTAAGTAAACAGCCGATAAGGGAAATTTTTGAAGAACCGCTTTTTTTTACAACCGATTATTTACTGCCACAATACCTGTTTGTTTTAAGCAAAATCGCCGGAATTGGTTTTTATAACTACAAAATAATCAAAATATTACAGGAACTTTCTGTGTTTCTGCTGTCGCAAATCCCGTTGTTGCACAGCAACCGCCTCTACCTGCTTTGGGCAATGGATGCGGTAAACAGACAGATAGAAACGAAAAACTGGAATAAACATATCGCCATGCTGCGTCGCGAACTTGATGTAAATGAGATAATTAACGGCGAATGTCGCAGCAGAAATATCTATTTCAACGATGGACTTACGGCAATATTTTTGCTTTTGTCGGCTTTATCGGATTATTTCACTGCAAACGAACTTTCCGGCTATAAACAGGCTATTATCAATAAGATACAAACTTCGCCCGAATGGGAGCGGCTTGCGGAAGACAGCGAATATTTTGCAACACGATGCGGACTGTATGACGGCTATTGCGGAACTTCCCTATTATTAAACTGTTATGAAAGAGAACTTAAATGATGTAACTTTCCTGTTTCTTGTCAGGCTCGATTCGGTACAAAGGCTCGAAAATCTGCTGGTCGTAACAGATGTTTTGCTAAAACATTTTGATACAAACGTTACAATTTGGGAATCAGCGCCTTACAATAACGGGATTTTGCAAAAACTTTTGAACCGCAAGATTGCATATAAATTTGTGGAAGACAGGGATAATGTCCTGTATAAAACAAGGTATTACAATGAGATAGCGCAGACGGTAAAAACGCCCTGTATGGCAATCTGGGATACCGATATTGTTATCGACAGGAAAGCGATTATTGAGACAGTCAGCCGGTTGCGAAATGGCGCAGATGCAGCTTTTCCGTACAGTGGAGTTTGCTATGATATTCCCGAAATAATTCGGGCCTTATATTTGAAAAATAATGACATAAGAATATTGAACCGCAATCGCGACAAAATGAAACTGCTGTACGAAAAGCAATTAGTTGGTGGCGCAGTTTTTGTTAAAACAGCAAAGTATTTGGAAACGGGCGGCGACAATGAAACAATTTACGGCTGGGGAAACGACGATTTTGTGCGTTATGAAAATTGGAAAGCGCATAATTTCTCTATTTATCGCACTCAAAATCCGCTTTTTCATCTTTGCCATCCTCGCGGGGAAAACAGCAGATACAGAACAAGTTTTCATAATAAAATTTCCGGCGCGGAACTGTGGAAAATTAAAAGCAGTTCGTTAAAAGATTTTGACAATGAATAATCCTGCAATTTCCATAGTTATGCCTGCTTTCAATGCCGAAAAATACATTTCAGAAGCGATAGAAAGCACACTCGCACAGTCGTTTACGGATTTTGAACTGATTATCATCGACGACGGCTCGACCGACAGTACTGTCAGGATTGCCCGCTCGTACAGCGATTCAAGAATTGTGCTTATGGAAAACAGCCACGATTTTATCGCTTCGCTTAATCTTGGAATTGACATTGCAAAAGGAAAATACATTGCCCGAATGGACGCCGATGACCGGATGTTTCCAGACCGCCTGAAAATTCAATACGGCATTATGGAAGCCGATAGCGAAATAACTGTTTGCGGAGGCTGGATGCAAGTTTTCGGCGAGAATATTGCGGAAAACTCAATTTTTAAACTTCATGCCGGATGTATTGACAATCCACTGCATAAACTGCTGAACAGCAGCATTATATTTCATCCGACAGCGATGATGCGGAAAGATTTTTTGATGAAAAACGGAATCCGCTACGATTATTATCCTCACGCCGAAGACTATAAACTCTGGCTCGAAATAGCCAAAAAGGGCGGGAAATTTTATGTTGAATCTGCTCCCCTGCTTTATTACCGCATTTCGGAAAATCAGGTAAGCCGCATACACAGCGATATTCAAAACGAAACAGGCAAAAAGGTAAAATTGGAAACTTTTGAGTTTCTGATTGAAAAAGCAAAAACGAAAATCCAAAGAAAAAATAAGCCGGTATCAAATCCGTTAATTTCAGTGATAATGCCGGTTTATAATGCCGAAAAATATGTTCGAGAGGCGACCGAAAGTATTCTTGCACAAACATTTAAGGATTTTGAGTTTATTATTATCGATGACGCTTCAACCGATGGTACAAAAGCGGTTTTGGACAGTATCAGCGATGGCAGGATACGACGGATAAACAACTCCTCAAATCTGGGCAATTACCGAAGCCGGAATGCAGGGCTGGAAATAAGCAAAGGCAAATATATTTGCGTAATGGACGCCGACGATATTTCCGTTCCGGAAAGGCTCGAAAAGCAGTTGCATTTTATGGAAAACAACTCGCAATATGCCGCTGTCGGTTCGGATTTGGTGTTTTTCTCGGAAACCCTGCTTCCAAGGTCGGTTCAACGGCTTCGGGACAGTCAGGAAATTAAAGTTCAACTGCTAAAAGATAATGTCTGTACCCATCCGACGCTGATTATCCGCAGGGAAATTCTAAATCGCCATTGTGTTAAATACGACGAAAATTACTATTATTCAGCCGATTACAAACTGCTCGCTGATATAAGCCGTATCGGGAATATTACCAATATGCCCGAATATTTGCTGTTTTACCGGCAACACCTGCAACAGATAACTGTTTCCAAACAACGTGAGCAGCAAATTTATCGCGACCGGATTCAAGTCCTGCAACTTGACGTTTTGAAACTTCGCCCTTCTGTGGAAGAAATGATAATCCACAGCGCACTGATGAATGTTTATCCGCTGTCGCAAAGTCAGTTGGAAAAAGCGGAAAAATGGTGCAACAAACTGCTTTTGAAAAACTCGAAACTGAATATTTTCAATCAGGATTATCTGTTCCGGTTTTTGGAGGAACGGCTTTCGGAAGCGGTACGTAACAGTTTTTGAAGTATGAACAGTTTCCCACATTACACTCAACTCGATTCCATGGACTGCGGCCCCACCTGCCTGCGCATGATAGCCAAGCATTACGGCCGGACTTACTCGCTTCAAACACTGCGGGAAAAGAGTTTTATTACCCGCGAAGGCGTGTCGATGCTGGGTATCAGCGACGCCGCCGAAGCAATCGGGTTCCATACGACAGGGGTAAAAATCGACTTGCAGCAACTTGTCGAAAATGCGCCCCTGCCCTGCATTCTGCACTGGAATCAGAATCATTTTGTTGTGCTTTATAAATGCGCGAAGGCGCGAAGGCGCGAACGCACGAAGGGGGAAAGAATGCGCGAAGGCGGGGCTGCATTTCCATTCGCGCCTTCGCGCCTTAAACCTTTCGTGCGTTTTTACATTTCCGACCCGGCAGGCGAAAAATACATAATGAACGAGGAAGAGTTCAAACGCTGCTGGATTTCATCTAAATCGGGCGGGCGCGATACCGGAACTGCCTTATTATTAGAGCCTTCGCCGGAATTTTACAATATGGCGGACGATGAAGAAAAACAGAAACGCAATTTGAGTTACTTTTTCCGTTACCTGTTTCCATACAAGTCGCAGATTTTCCAGTTAATCGTCGGGATGCTGACCGGCAGCGGATTAGCAATGATTCTGCCTTTCCTCACGCAGGCCGTTGTTGACCAGGGAATCGGCAACAATAACCTGAATTTGATAACCCTTGTCCTTATCGCACAACTCGTTCTGTCCGTTACCCAACTTGCCGTAACCTTTATCCAGAACTGGATTACGCTGCACGTCAATACCCGAATCAGTATCGCGCTGATTTCCGACTTCCTGACCAAACTGATGAAACTGCCGCTGCGCTTTTTCGACGCAAAAAACATTGGCGACATTATGCAGCGAATCGGCGACCACAGCCGCATCCAGTCCTTTATGACCGGCTCGACAGTCTCAACCCTGTTTTCGTTCTTCAACTTCTTTGTATTTGCCATAATTTTGGCATATTACAATCTTGCAATACTCGGCGTTTTTGTGCTTGGAAACGCGCTCTACGTGGCATGGATAGTGTTTTTTATGCGCTACCGCCGCAAACTCGACTACAAGCGGTTTGCGCAGTCGTCCGCCAACCAGAGCAACCTTGTGCAGATGGTTACCGGAATGCAGGAAATCAAACTCAACAACTGCGAACGGCAGCAGCGCTGGCGATGGGAACAGATTCAGGTCAGGCTGTTCAAAATCAGCATAAAAGGAATGGCGCTTGGACAGTATCAGCAGGTAGGCTCGATATTTTTCAGCCAGACAACCTCGCTCTTAATTTCGTACCTTTCGGCAAAAGCGGTTGTGGAGGGCAATATCACACTTGGTATGATGATGTCGATAAGTTATATTATCGGCCAACTTTCCGGCCCGATAGGTCAGGTAATCGGCTTTGCACAGTCGCTTCAGGACGCGAAAATCAGCCTCGAACGCCTGAATGAGATTCATAATCGCGACGACGAGGAACAGGCGATTGAAAACAAAATCGGCGAACTGCCCGCAGACCGTACAATCAGGATGGAAAACGTATCGTTCAGTTACGAGGGAGCAGAACGTGATTATGTGATTGAAAACCTGAACCTTACCATTCCCGAAAATCGCGTAACAGCCATTGTAGGGGCGAGCGGCAGCGGGAAAACAACAATAGTCAAACTCCTTCTCGGCTTTTACGAGTCGCTGAAAGGCAGCATAAAAATCGGGAATGTTGATTTAAACGAAATAAACCCTCACCTCTGGCGAAGCAAAACAGGCGCCGTGATGCAGGACGGATTTATTTTTTCGGATACCATTGCGGCCAATATTGCCGCAGGCGAGGAAGAAATCGACCGGAAACGCCTTGCCGATGCAGTGGAAACAGCCAATAT
>JAISUN010000081.1 GCA_031272085.1 Dysgonamonadaceae bacterium
CGCACGGTCGAAACGTGGGTTACGCAGTCGATGAAAGAAGGCAAAATCACGGTCGAAGAAGGACGGGAATTTTTGTCGAAATACCGGTCGGGACTTTATGGATATACTTATTTGGAATAAAAAATGAAAATAATTTCTTTTAACCTCAACGGCATCCGTTCAGCCGCAAGCAAAGGACTGTTTGAATGGCTGGGCGAAAAGCAGCCCGATATTTTTTGCGTTCAGGAAACAAAAGCGCAGCCCGAACAGATTGACGCGCTTGCACTCAACGCATTGGGTTATACGCATCAAATCATACATTCCGCCGAGAAAAAAGGCTACAGCGGCGTGGCGATTTTCAGCAAGACGAACCCCGATAATTATGTTGTCGGTATGGGTATTCCGAAATACGACAGCGAAGGGCGCGTGATTCGCGCTGATTTTGGCGACATTACGGTGGTTTGCGTTTATATTCCTTCGGGAACGACCGGCGACGTCCGTCAGGCAGTGAAAATGGAATTTTTGGAAGATTTTACAAAATATCTTCTGCACCTGCGCGAAAGCCGCCCGAATCTTGTGATTTGCGGCGATTACAATATTTGCCATAAACCGATTGACATCAACCATCCCGAAAGGCACGCCGGAGTATCGGGATTTTTGCCCGAAGAGCGCGAATGGTTCGATGAATTTTTGGCGCAAGGTTTTGTCGATACGTTCCGCGAATTTAATCGCGAGCCGAATCAATACAGTTGGTGGAGTTTTCGTGCCGGTTCGCGCGAGAAAAATCTCGGATGGCGGATAGATTATCACATCGTTACCGAGCCGCTCAAATCCCGCCTGAAAAGCGCGGCGATTTTTCCCGATGCCGTTTTTTCCGACCACGCGCCGGTAATGGTGGAGGTTTGAGAATAGTGATAGAGCCAAACACCCATAATTTTGTTCCTTTCTACTTAATTTTCGGAAATAGAGGTAGAGTAGGGGATAATTATAAAAAAATTTTTGTATCTTTGTCGCCATAATGGGCAGAATCATCGCTATTGATTACGGGAAAAAGCGGACAGGAATCGCGGTTTCCGACCCCCTGCAAATGATTGCAGGAGGACTTACCACCCTGCCAAGCGCAGAAGTAATCAGTTTCCTGAAAAAATACACGGCAGAAAATGAAGTCGAACTCTTCCTGCTTGGTGAGCCGAGGCAGATGAATTACGAAGTTTCGGAAAACCACGCGCGAGTGATGCAGTTCAAACGCCATTTAAGCCACGCACTGCCCAAGATAGAGATACGCCTTCAAGACGAACGTTTCACCTCCCTGCTTGCACACAAGGCAATGATAGACGGCGGCTTGAAACAAATGGCGCGAAGAAACAAAGCGCTCGTCGACAAATTGAGCGCAACAATTATTTTACAGACTTATTTAGAAAACAACAGATTATGATTCTACCGATATACGTCTATGGACACCCGATTTTGAGAAAAGTAACCCGCGATATTCCTCTGGATTATCCCGGACTGGCAGAACTTCTCGAAAATATGTATGAAACGATGAACAAAGCCGAAGGCGTAGGGCTTGCCGCTCCGCAAATCGGACTTGAAGACCGTATTTTAGTCGTCGACCTCGATTCGCTTTCAAAAGACGAGCCGTCGCTCAAAGGATTTAAGAAAGCATTTATCAACGCCCATATCATCGAAGCAGACGGCAAAGAAGAAACAATGGAAGAAGGTTGCCTGTCGATTCCCGGCATCCACGAAAAAGTGCCGCGCAAAAACCGCATCAGGATTCAATATCTTGACGAAAACCTGCAGCCTCACGACGAAGTTTACGAAGGCTATAAAGCCCGCGTGATTCAACACGAAATCGACCACCTCGAAGGCGTGATGTACACCGATAAGATTTCCGGCATCCGCAAACAGATGATTCGCTCAAAACTCAACCGGCTGATGGACGGGCGTACAAACTGCTCATACAAAGTTAAAACTGCAAAAAAATAATCCAAGAATTAATTTATCCGTTATGCAACATTTAGAAAATCAAATAGCAGAAATTTTCGAGGTCGAGTCGCTCGACACAACGCGCAATTTCGCTGATTTCGACGAGTGGGATTCCCTCGCTGCTCTCTCTATTCTTGCCATTCTTGATTCTGATTACGGTCTGAACCTGACACAGAAAGAATTGGAAGAATTTCCGACCGTCGCCGATTTTATTTCATACACAGAATCCAATGCAAAATAAACCGCGCATACTGCTGACCGGCGCAACGTCGGGAATCGGACAGGCAATTGCCCGCTGTCTTGCCGCCGATTATCCGCTTGTTTTGCACGGACGATATGAAGAAAAACTGTCGGCATTGAAAAAAACGTTGGCGTCGGCAAATCCGGTTGAAACGTGGACTTGCGACCTTGCTGATACTGCCGGTTTAAAATCATCGCTGAAAGAATTTCTTGCTGCAAAAGCAATTAAAATAAGCGGTTTCGTGCATTGCGCCGGAATGCTTAAAATTATGGCTTTCAAAAATTTTCGCGAAGATTTTATCCGCGAGATTTTTAACGTCAATCTTTTCAGTGCAGTAGAAATTTTGCAGACGCTGCTGTCGAAAACAAATATTTCTTATCTGAACAGAGTGGTTTTTATTTCATCGTTGAGCAGTCGGCGCGGCGACAGGGGCAATACGATGTATGCCGCAAGCAAGGGCGCGCTTGATTCGCTTGTCCGCTCGCTTGCAATTGAACTTGCGCCTGATATTACGGTAAATTCAGTTCTCCCCGGCACAATAGAAACCGAGATGAGCAGAGCTGTTTTCGCCAATCCGCAACAAAAAGCGGAACTCGACGCAAAATATCCGCTCGGCGCAGGAAAACCCGACGACGTTGCCTCAATGGTAAAATTTTTGTTGAGCAGCGACGCACGGTG
>JAISUN010000096.1 GCA_031272085.1 Dysgonamonadaceae bacterium
GCCTTTCGCTATATCGCTCGAATTGTCGTCGGAAACTGCGAGGGCTATGCCTTCATTTGTCCAGTTATACAAATCGGCTGACGAATAGCAGGTTACGCCCACCAAAGCCGCGCTTGTACGCTCGCTTTTATGTTCGCCGAACCAGTAATATTTCCCTTCGTGGTACAAAATCCCGCCGCCGTGCGCGTTGATATGCACTCCGTTGTTGTCTTTCCAGATTTCGCCCGGGTAAAAAGCGCCGTATTCTTGCGCAGAAACAACGCTATTTCCAATGAATAGCAGAAATACAGAAATAAATAATCTAAAACAATTTTTTGTCATAATTAATAAATATTTTATTTAAAAAAGACTGCCAAAAGTACAAATTTTTTCGCATTTTGGCAGTCTTACCTTAAAAACGATTACCTAAAACAACTTTTTGTCGTGAATAAAACCATATAAATTAACCTAAACTATTATTTTTCAGCAGCCTGGTCGGCAACAACAGGCCAATATGGATTCTGATAAATAACCGAAGTGGATACGTCCGCGCCCGATGTGGCAGTCAGTTGGAACTGTTTTACCATAATGGGATACAGGTAATGAGCCATTTTCCACGTACAGCCGTTGTATGCAGCCTGACTGCTCGTCCTTTCAAATGGGCGGAGATACTCGCTTTTGTCTTTCGAGGAAACATTTGCGCTGTTCGAGCCGTCGGCAATCAAGTCGGTGTACCAACTTTCCATTGGAGTATTCCACAGGTGCATACCTTCGAGGTGGCTGGGAGCGCTTATTAACTGGTCCATCGAACGCCAGCGACGAAGGTCCATATAACGCAGGCCTTCCGCCATAAATTCGCAACGGCGTTCGCGGCGGATGTTATATAGCGTCTTGTCGGTAAGCACCTTTCCGGCGGAATATGCTCCCCAGTCGTTTTCGGCTTCCTTGCTCATATCGGTTGCGGCAATGGTAGCGTCGATGTCGGCGCTGATGCCTGCTCGCTGGCGGAGGGCAACCCAATATTCGCGGGCAGATGCGTCGAGCGTTCCGTTGAGCAGATAACTTGCTTCCATATAATTGAGCAATGCTTCTGCCGCGCGGAAAACTACGGCTCCTGTCCAGCCGCCGCCATTGGCATAATGCTTGCGGTTGAGCGAACCACCCTTGTGAAGTGCATAGCCGGTGGCATAGCCGCGTTCGCTGTCGCCGTTGGTAATTCCGGGATACGGCTCTTCAAAAACGGCTTCGGTGCCTTCGTTGTTGTCGAGTTCATAAAGGATGTTCTTTTGCCCCGGCTCTTTCAGGAAGATGCTCAAACGAGGGTCGCGGTTTACGCGGACGTCGGCGATTGTTTTGTCGCCCATATAGTAACCGTCGCCATTAGCATAAGTTCCGTGAGTATAAACGGGCTTTCCGTCTTTCATCAGGAAACTCTGTACCAATCCGCGCGTCAGACCAACACGATAGTTGCCGCGGCCGGCTGCGGAATTGATATTATGAGTAACAAGACCGCGTGCATACTGCCTCCACAACAGGATTTCCGGAACGCCCGAAAGGTCTTCCTGCGCAAACATTTCGTAATACGGATTGGCGGCTTCGTCGGTCGATTGTTGAAATACGCCGGTATTTGCCGTAAGTTTTCCCTTGTATTTGTCGGCAACCGTCTTGGCAGAAGTTGCAGCCTCTTCGAGGAAATATTTTATTTCGTTGTCGATACTTCCGCTCGGATACTGATAGTTGCTGTAAAGCGCGGCTCCGGGCCAGCCTTCGCCGCCGGGGACAAACGCCGTGCCTTTGAAGTTCTGTAACCAGGTCGCTTCAAACAGCGCAACGCGCGATTTTATCAGCAATGCGGCGTCTTTGTTGATTCGGGTGGTTGCCAAATCGACGTCGCTCATATAGGAATACGCCTTATCGAGGTCTTCAAGTATGAAACGCGACACCTCGTTGCGCGGAAAGCGCTTGCTGGCTTCGACAAGTGTTGCCATATCGTCGGGAAGCGGTTTGTCAATAATCGGAAAATCGCCGAAAAGCAGCAGTTTCTTGAAATACTCGTAAGCGCGGAGGAAATACATCTCGCCGATGTAGTGCTTGATAGTCGCCACATCGCCCGAAATCGTGTTTTGCGACCCGCTCATATCGTCGCCGAACTTTGGAAGCACCTGCGAAAGGAAGAAGTTAGTGCGGTAAATGCGCTCGAAAACCCAGTAACTGGTTTCGCTGTGAGGCACTTTCCAACGGTCGGCAGTGTAACGGTCGTTGGCAGTTACTCCAATCTGGTTGTCGGTGTCTGCGTCTTCGCCATAGATGCCGTATGTCCACTGTCCGAAAGCCGGCAAAACGTTGGGATATTCGTCATTCAGATTGGCTTCCAACTGTGCAGCCGTCGAATAGTATGTTTCGGGAGCAATGGTTGACATCGGCTCCCTGTCCAAAAAGTCTTCGCACGAGGTTGTTGTGAATACAACAGCCATTGCTGCAATAGATAAATATATATATTTGAATTTCATATTATTTTAATTTTTAAAGTGAAATACTGATTCCTGCCGACCATGTTTTCATAAGCGGATATGCGTTACCGGCGCTCTTGATAGGCGTGGCAGCGTCGCTGGCCGTATTGCCGCCGTTCAAAGTTTCGGGGTCGAACAGTTTGCTCAATTTCGTGCCTGTCCACAAGTTCTCGCCCGATATGAAAACCCGGCAGTTGCCGATTCCTATCTTGCGGGTTATGGAGGCCGGAATGGTATAGCCGAACTGTAAATTTTTCAAGCGGATATAAGCCGCATTTTGCAGGTAGCGGGTTTGCACTTCCTGATTTTTCGTGCTGCTCCACGTCGGACGCGGATAGTAAGAATCGAGGTTGGCTGCAATTTCATGTCCGGGTAGTCCGATAGCCTCGGCGCGGAAATAATCTTCATGCTCTTTCAAGCCGGTTGACCACCACATTCCCCAGGTAGCGTCCACTCCCCAGAACATATTGGAACCCTGCCAGTAATCGCGTTTGCCGACGCCCTGGAACAAAGCCCTTACGTCGAATCCCTTGAAAGCGGCGTTCAAATCAACTCCAAACTGATAGCGGGGCGTATTATTGCCTATCACTTTCAAGTCGCCGTGGTCTTCCACTGTTTGTGCGCCTTTAGTGATGCCCTCTTTTCCGTCGAGGTCGGCATACATTATATCGCCGGCAGTCCATTCGCTGCCAAGCGGTTGTCCGCCGACTGCCGCCAAGTGAGCCTGCATTTCCTCGTCGGTCTTGGCAATTCCGACGGTTTCAAATCCCCAAATTTCGCCAATCTCGCGGCCTGCTACATAACTGCTTATGGAATTTGTAGGATTGCCGGGGTAATTTACGATGTAAGTGCGGGCGTCCGACAGATTCATTTTTACGCCGTAATTTAAACCGAAACTTGTGCGGTCGTTCCAGCCGAGGACAAGTTCCCAACCTTTGGTTTTCAAGTCGCAGTTGTTCGTTTTCGGAACGCTTACGCCCAATGTTGCGGGAAGTTCTACGGACGGACCAACCATATTATCGGTATAGCGTGTAAAAACGTCAAACGAACCGGTCAAGCGGTTGCGGAAAAGGCCGTAATCGAGACCGACATTGTAGGTGCGCACTTTTTCCCAACCCAAAGCCGTACTGATAAGACTGCCTACATAAGCCGTATTGGGTCTTAATCCGCTCTGCAACCAACTCCCGTTGGCTTGCCCCAATACCATAGTGCGATATGTCGGGTACCAGTCGTAAGTATTCATATTGCCCAGAACGCCATAAGAGAAGCGAAGTTTCAACTGGTTGAGGGTTTTAACATAGTCTTTCCAGAATTTTTCCTGTGCAATATTCCATCCCAAAGAGAAAGAAGGCGAAAGTTGCCAGCGATGTCCGCTGCGGAAGCGGCTTGTGCCATCATACCGTAAACTTGCCTCTGCCAAATAACGCCCTTCATAATCGTAATTCAAACGGCCGAAAAAGCCGGCAGTCGCCCACTGGTTGCGATAACCGCTTATTTCCGGAACTTTCGCATTGCCAGCGCCGTCAATATTTGAAACAAGATTCAATTCGGGAAGTTCTTCCACCTGTAAACCGTAGCCCGTTGCCGAGAAAAATTTCTGGCGCATTTCTTCCGACTGGAAACCGCCCATCACCTTAAAATTATGAATATCGTTGAGCGACAACGAATAAGTAGAATAAATATTCCAGTTCATATAATTTTCTTTGGTAAAATCCTGATAGAGGCTGGACGTTCCCTGCGTATCAACAATATTTCCGGCTACGTCGTGATTGTAGTATGGAAGCGATGTTTGGCGAGTATCTACACCATTGATTCTGTAATTAAATTCCACGTTGGTAATCCAGTTTTTAATGGGTTCAAATATCAAACTTGCCTGATGATAAGTCTGGTCAGTTTGCACGTCGCGCACGCCGCCCAAAGCAAGCGACATTGACGGCACATCGGCGTTGTCGTTGAAATAATAGCCGTTTTCGTCGTAAACCGGAAGGTTCGGCCATGTTTGACGGCCGATTTTTTCATACAAGCCTCCGCCGAAATTGGTCGGACGGCTCAAATCCTGACGGACATAACGAATGCTGTAATTGAATTTCAACCAGTCAGTCAATTCGGCGCCGAATTTTGCCGTAGCATTGAAACGCGCCAGTTCGTCGTGGCCGTGGCGAAGCAAACCGTTCTGGTCGAGATAGCCCAGCGAAGCATAATAATTGTATTTTTCGCCGCCTCCGCCAACGCTTAAATTGTGTTCCTGCGCAGAGGAGTTGTCCTTATAAATTTCGGCATACCAGTCGGTATTGGCATAAGCCGTTGTAAAGGGGTCGCCCGCCGGCTTTCCCCAAACATTACCGTCGGTAGGCAAACCGCCCCTGTTCGTGCCTCCTGCCGCCTGAAAATCGAGCATCTGCTGCATCACGCTTGCGCTAAACTGGTCGCCCCAGTGGGTATTGCGTGCAGCCTCGTTGAAATAGTTGGCAAAGGTGTAAGAATCCATCATTTCGGGAAGATGAACCGGACTGCTGACGCGGAAACTGTTGTTGTAGTTGATGGTCGGCTTGCCGATTTTTCCTTTTTTGGTAGTTATCAAAATAACGCCGAACGGAGCGCGAGAACCGTAAATCGAAGACGCAGAGGCGTCCTTCAATACTGAAATGCTTTCGATATCCTGCGGATTAACCGTATTAATATCGCCTTCCATTCCGTCAATCAATATCAGCGGACTGCCGCTCGACCCGTCGCCGATGGTTCCGTTTCCTCGAATGTTGATGGTCATGTTTTTGTCCAACTCGCCGGTATTGGTGGTAATTTGCAAGCCCGGCACCAAGCCCTGCAAAGCGTGAGTAACATCCACTACCGGACGCGATTCGATGTCTTTGGCGGTTGCCAATCCCACAGACCCTGTCAGGTTTACCTTTTTCTGGGTACCAAAGCCTACAACCACCACTTCTTCCAACTGTTTGGTGTCTTCGGAAAGCGTAACCGCGAGCCGGTTTTGTCCGTTTACCGGAACTTCTTTGCCGGAATATCCCAAATAAACAAATGTCAAAACGTCATTAGCAGCGGCATTTATCCTAAATTCGCCGTTAATGTCGGTTGTAACGCCGATTGTTTTGCCTTTCACTACTACCGAAACTCCGGTTAGCGGACTTCCGGCATCGTCGTTCACAACGCCGGTTACAACGCCGGTTTGTGAAAAGAGATTCGCAAAAGCCATTAGCGAAAACGCGCTGTACAGCAAAATTCGCTTTAAGCCTTGCGACAAAAACAGTAGTTTTTTCCTTTTTCTCATGGTAATTTTTTTAATAAATTTTAAATTTTAAGAGTAAGCGTAAAAAAATACACTTATTATTCTTGCAAAATTGATAAAAAATAATAAATTTTAGGTAAAATTATAATTCAAAAAGGAGGAATTATAAGTAATTAAATGATTTTACCGATTTTTATACCTTTTTTCACTATAATTTGAGTTTTTGGTGGATTTATTCCCTCGCCTGCGCAAGGCAGGAGCCTTGTTTATAACTACGGAGTAACTAAGACGTTACGCCAAGCAAATGTGCAAAATACGAACTAGCAAATAATTTTAACATTTAGCCAGAATTAAAATCATTTTTTAATAAACTTACTCGACTGCCCATTTATAAGTACCAAATACATTCCGGCAGGCAAAGCGCTGATATTGATTTCAGAAATTCTGCCTGTTTTCTGCTTTACGACTATTCCCTGCAAATTGATGATTTTTACAGTAACTTCCTGATTTTCAATATTATTGAAATACAAAACAGTGGAAGCAGGATTTGGAAAAACAGTAAAATTGCTGCGCGAAACCGACGCAATCGAAGTTCCGCCGTTACTGCCTTTTTCTATTGCAATCCAACCTAAATTGTCGGCCGGCGCATTAAGATTATAGTTGCCCGAACGCTCCATCTGATTGAAAATGACGGCTGTACTGTCGGTGTAAGAAATCATTCGCAGATTTGACGCAAATTCGTTGTTAGCAGTCTGTTTATGCGCAAAAATCAGCGGATTTTTGAAGGTTTCGCCAAAATTGACAGTAACGCTTCTTGCAGTGATATTTCCTACATTTTCGCCGAAACCGGCGCGGAATTTGCGACCCATAATTTCGCCGCCGCCCTCGCTGACAGCAATAAAATTGACCGTTTCGGCAGGAATGGTATAAGTTTTTGCATCTTCGCGGCGAAGGCAAATCTCAAAGCCGGAGGCAGTTACGTTGCGCAGATGAATGGAAGTCGCCGAAGCCGATACCGATGTAGTTTGCGTGGGAATAATCACAGGCGCGGACGTAAAAAGGTTTTCCGGAAAAGAAACGCTTTTCCAATCGCCGTTTACGGAAGTTACCAGGCCCGCCAGAGCCACAGTTGAGCCGGAATTGTAAGTTCCCTGCGGCAAAAGCAGGTACGACATTTCTTCATCGGTATAAAACGAACTTGTGATATAACTCCAAGGAAAAAACCGGAATTGCAGGCGCGAAGTCGAGATATTGCGGATACGGTTGCTCATCAGCATCGACATATTGTTGTTCGTCGGGACGCCGAGAACGGCAACCGGATTTGCATCGAAAGTTTTTCCAAAATAAATGGTAGTCCAGTCCGAGGTTTGAAGCGACAGTTTATCTGTCTGAATGCTGTCCGCCGGACTGACGGCAAACGAAACTTCGTTGCTCGGCTCGCTGACATTGCCTGAATGGTCAACAGCACGAATACGGAAAAATTGCTGTCCGCTTTTAGAAATATCCACAGGCGCAGTAATTTTATCTATAACAGGCTGATTTGAAATTGTTTGAGTTTGCAGATATTCGCCGTCGCCGGTTTTTTGTTCCACAAAATACGACTCGTAAATTTCGCTGTAATCGTTAGTTGAAATATTGAGTTGAATTTTCGTATTGTTGTCGGTCAGCGAAAAACTTGAAATGGCGGGAACGGGCAAAGTCAAAGTAGGAATAACTTCCTGTGTGCGGTTAAAAGCCATTGCCGAATGGTTGTCGCGGTAAAACTCGCCTGCGGGAGTAAGATATTGATTAATCGTGCCGCCTGCGGTTTGTGCGCCCGACGAGTTTGTTCCCATCACAAGTGCGCGTTTGTCTTCTACCCAGTTATAGATGGAATAACGCTCAATAAAACTGCAAGTATCCATCATATTAATGATTTTTTGCAAATCGGCTAACTGTTTTTGCTGCTGCGCTTCCGTGCCGGACGGCCAAGATTCGCTTGTCCAGTTTGCGCCGTTGTTCCATTCGGTAATCCAGAGCGGGCGTTTCACCCGGTCGTGAATTTCCTTCAAGCGGTTGTACCATTTATTTATGTCTAATTGTCCGTTGGTGTAAGTGTTGTATGCGCCTCCGGCGCCGCCCCAATAGGCGTGGATTGCCACAAAATCGAGGCGGTAATTCAGGCGTTCACATTCGTCAACAAAACTGTAAAGCCAAGTCAAGTTATCGGCAATGGCTGGCGAGCCGATGCGGTAGCCAGTTGCAAGCAATTCGGGCATATCCGCAATTGCCTGCTCGACGGTAGCGTTTGCCTGGTCGGATTTGTCGGGTTCGTTATAATGCAAAACGTGATTTACGTTAGGCACGCCGAGGATTTCGCTCGACGAGGGCCAGCCCGGTTTTTGTTTTATCGGCACATATTCCTGATTAGGTCGGTTGCTGTTGCTTGCAGTTGCGCTCCACGAATACCACCAAGTGGAAGCCGTCAGGTCAATTTCATTCAGGCGGCCGCCGCCCGACGAACACCAGCCTTTTTTTGAGGTATAAAACCATTTTGTTACGCGGATAAACGATACAGTTTGGTCTAATTCGGGCTGCAAAACGGGTATTTCCAAATCGGCGCCGTCGGCAATAAACACGCGGCTGTAACCAAGTCCGCTCGCCATAGTTGCCAAAGTAGCCATATATCCGCGTTTGAGTTTGAAGGAACGGATTTTATTGTCCATTGCGCCAAGCGAGGTATTTCGGGCAACGCTGTATGAAACAACATCGCCCGAAAAATTCTGTCCGTCGAAAACCTGCAAAGGCGTTGCGTTGCTCGGCTGCGGGATAACAACAGCGCCGCCGACGTAAATTTCCACGCGCACATTGCTGTTATTGACCGCAGCAGCCTGCGAATTTCCGATTTTTACAAACTGTAAGTAATTGGAAATTACCACGTTGGGGCGGATACTGTCGAAAAACAGCCACGAATTTTCCGTTTGCAGAGTTATTGTGCTGTTGGTTAGCGGCGTTTGCGAAGTCAGGTGTAAATCCGCGCCATCCGACACGCTGACTTGCGCGTCGGAATACGAAGAAACGGTAGTTTTCCCTGCGGGAATGGTTATGTTTTCTGCAAAAAGCGGGATTGCAGAAAAGAAGAATATCATTGTAATTAATTGTTTTTTCATTCCCACCCCGGATTTTGCGTAAGATTTTTATTTTTATCCATTTCGCTTTGCGGAATGGGATAGAAATACATTTTATCGTCCCACACGCGGGCATTAGCGTCAGTTTCTACCTTATAAACAAACGAATATTTGCCGTCGTCGCCCAAAATCCGCTGAATCCGCAGGCGTTTTATGTCGCGCTGGGTTTCTGCGCCGATTTTCCAGCGGCGGATGTCCCAAAAACGGTGGTCTTCAAACGCAAATTCGCGCCAGCGTTCATCGCGCAGTTCATTACGAAATGTATTCTGGTCGAACTGCCCGACAGTATATTGCGGAACGGTTGTGTTTACAAATCCCGTGCGGTAGCGCACTTTGTTGGCTGCTGTCAGGGCGGTCATTGTATAGCCTATTTCGGATGGAACTTCATCGGGGCCGTACAGTTCGTTTACTGCTTCGGCATAGTTGAGAAACACTTCGGCATACCTGAAAAGCGGAAAGGCGTGAGTATATGTAACGCTCTGTCCTGCTTTGAGATTGACGTCTTCAAAAAGAAATTTTTTGAGGTAATAACCGGTATTTGTCGCACCCGTTTTGGGCAGTCCGTTGGCTCCGCCTTCGTAAATCTGCAAACGGTCGTAGTTTGTAAACGGCTTATTGTTGTTCAGAGCCACAATGAGCGCGAGGCGCGGGTCGCGGTTAGTCCACGGCTGGGCGGGATTGGCGTCTAAAAGTTCCTGCGTAATGCCGAATTTTTCGACCAAATTATGCGTCGGGCAGTTGCCGGACGTTCCTCCTTCGTAGCCGATAGGGAAATTATTTGCTTCCAATGTACTTGAATTTGCGGTGCGGGTGGCAAAAATCACTTCGCTTGTCGTAAGCGAGAAATTTGTCGGGGCAAGCACTGTGGCGTAAGCCGGCAAACGTGCGGTGAGGTACGATTTGAAACCGGCTTCGCCTGCATCCATCGCTTTCAGCATATCGGCGGCAGCAGTGGCGGCTTTCAGCCAGCGTGAGCGGTCGTTGTCGGGATTATGCAATGGACTTGCGGCATAAAGCAACACTCTGGTTTTCAGCGCATAAGCCGCAGCCTTTGGAACGCGGCTGATTTCTTCCTTAAAAATTGTTCCGGCATACGAGGGAGTGATGTTCGCCTTTACGACGTCACATTCGTCAACAATAAACTGCACCACTTCATCGAAAGGAGTTCGCGACAGAGAGTTTGCTTCTTCGGTCGAAATAGTTCTCGTTTCCAAGGGAACATCGCCGTAACGACGCAGGAGTTCAAAATAAAAATAGGCTCTGAGGAAACGCACTTCCCATTCAAAATTATGGTAGCGCGTCATCTGGTCCTGATATGTCTGGTCGTATTTGTTTTCGTCGAAAGTACTGTTGTTAAACTCTTCGAGATACAAATTGCAGGCGCGGATTCCTTTGTAATAAGTACTCCATCCGTCGTCAACCGTGCGGCGGGGACTCCACCGGCCGTTGGTCATAATGTGAATATCGCTGGTTGGCCACACATATTCGCCTTCGTCGCAGGCAGAGGAACGCATTGCATATCCCACCGAATAAAAATCGGTAGGCAGGTAACTGTAAATATCTGTAACATATTGCGTTGTGCGGTCGAAACTTTTCCGTATCGCATCTGCTTCGTAAACGGTTGTTTCGTCGTATTCAAGGAAATTTCCGTCGGTAATGCACGATGAAAATGCGAAGGCAAATATTGTCAGTATTAAAAATATCTTTTTCATATCTTATATTCGTTTAGAAAGTTACTTTACATCCGAGATTAAACGATTTGGCGAGCGGATAACCGGCGCTCATTATTTCGGGGTCGGTTTCTGTAATATTGCTGAATGTCAGCAAATCCATTCCGCGAACATACAGTTTTACATTGCTTACTCCCAGAGTTTTTTTCAGCCAGTCGTTGTAAAAGCGGTAATACAGTTCGCAATTCCGCAGTTTGGCAAACGAGCGGTCGGCAATCCAGACGGTACTCATTGCGGTATTGTTGGCATTGTCGAGCAAAGTCAGGCGCGGGAAGCGGGCGTCGGGCGTCTCGGGCGTCCAGCGGTTGTCGTAGTAATATTGCGACATTGTAGTGTTGCCCGTCAGCGGACGATAGAGGCCGGTCAGCGTCAGTTGCGCCGTATAATTTGTTGCGCCCTGCAAGAGTGCGTCGATGCCTATTCCCTTATATTCCAAACTGATAGATGCGGAATAATAAATTTCCGGACATACGGAATTGTAGCCGATATAAGTGCGGTCGTATTCGTTGATTACATTATCGCCATTTTTGTCCACCAATTTCACATCGCCCGGAACAAGGTCTTTATAAAGCGCATTGGCGGGAAGCGAGGACAGTAAAGCGCCTTCCGAATCGAAATCGGCTGCCGTATAATAGCCGCTGGCTTCGTAACCGAAAATCTGGCTTACCGGACGGCCTTTTTCGCGCGAATACTCGTCGGGTTTAAATTCTTCGCCGCTTTCAATCACTTTGCTGCGCGTGTAAGCAAAATTTCCGCCAATCTGATATTTGAAATCGCCTGATTGGTCGCCGTAATTCAAACCGAGTTCCACGCCTTTGTTATCGACCGCTCCCACGTTTCCGTAAGGCAAATTCTGGCCAAGCAGAGTTGAAAGCGTTCCGCTGCTCTGAACAAGAATATCGCGGCGGTTTTCGAGGAAAGCGTCGGCGGTCAGATTCAGTCTTTTCAGCGCTGTCAAATCGAGGCCGACATTGCTTTTGTAGGCTCGTTCATACGTCATTCCGTAACTCGGATAGCGGTTTTCTTTCATTCCTGACGAAGATGTTTCCGCCGAGGTGAACATATAACTTGTTCCCGACCCGAAAGTCTGGCGGTACATATTTGCTTCGGGGCGATAATCCCTGCCGGTGATGCCCCACGAAGCGCGTAGTTTCAGGAAATTAACGATGTTGTTTCCTTTCAGGAAACTTTCTTCGGAAGCAAGCCATGCAGCCGAAACAGCGGGAAAATAACCGTATTTATTTGCGGGCGGCAGTTGGTTCGAGCCGCTGATGGAAAATGCGCCGTCGATAAAATAACGGTTCAAATAGCCGTAGTGAGCCGACAATCCGTAGTGCATACGGTTTGTGATATTGTTCTGTCCTTCGCCGGTATAATTTTCGAGCGAATAGACGAAAGCCGCATCCAATTTCGATTTTTCCCAAACGCGGTTGTAATAGGCCGCCGCTTCAAAGGCAAAACGCCGCCATTGCGTATTTACGCCGGTAGAGAAAGAGTTTACATCGTCTTTTCCGCCTGTGGTTTTCGACACAAACGGCTGACCGTTAGCGTCGTATGTAATATTTTGAATCTCGTAAGAATAAGTTCGCGTTGTGGCGTCGTAGAGTTCGGCATAGTTGTCGTATCCAACTTTTAAACCAAACGACAGTCCTTTGGCGAAAATATCGAGCCGCTGGCGCAATTCGGCGTCGGACGAGAGCGAGCGGGAATGATTAATGGTATTTCCCGATGCGGCGGCACGCGCCACAGGGTTAGTTGTCCAAATATCGCTCAACCCCCACGCGCCCGATTCTGTCCTGACCGGAAATACCGCTGCGGGAATGGAATACAGGTCGCTCACAAAAGAATAGCCCGAACCGGGTACATTTTTTTCAGCAAGGATGCCGTTCATCCGCACAACAAAATATGTCAGCGGCGTAATGTCGATATCCAAATTGACGCGGGCATTCATTTTTGAATAAAGCATTTGCACGTTATTATCGGGGAAAACGCTGCTCTGCTTCATAAAGCCGGAATTATTAATCAAATTCATACTGCCGTAATAACGCGCCCTGCTTCCGCCTCCGCGGATGGAAACATTATACTGGTCGGTAGAGCCGCTCTGACGGTAAATTTCGTCTATCCAATTGACATTCGGATAAAGATAAGGCGAACTTCCGCTGCGGTACTGTTCCAATGCGTAATCGTTATAGACCGGCGTTCCGCCGTCCAAGCGACGAGCCTCGTTCATTCCGGAAGCGTAGGTATAGGCGTCGACAAAGTTGGGCAATCCGACAGGCGAAGCGAAAGCGTGGTCGTAACTGACAGCAATTTCTGTTGAATTGAAAACGCCTTTTTTCGTATTGACCAAAATCACGCCGTTGGTTCCGCGAAGCCCGTAAATGGCTGTTGCGGCGGCGTCTTTCAAAACCTGAATATTTTCCACATCTTCTTTAATGATGCTGCTTAACGGGCGTTCAAGTCCATCGACCAGCACCAGCACGTTCTCGTTTCCGCTCAATCCGCCAAGTCCGCGGATGTACATAGTGGGTCCGTTATCCCATTCCGAGCCGCCGTTTTGCAGGACGGTAAGTCCGGGAGC
>JAISUN010000124.1 GCA_031272085.1 Dysgonamonadaceae bacterium
TCATAAATACTTATTTTTAATCAGATTCGCAAAATTATCACTATTTTTTCAAATTACCAAACTTTTTTATAAAATCGGATAAAAAAAGGAATTACCCCATCCCTCTACGTAATATTACGGATAAAAAACAGCCTAAAAAATGCGTAATATTACGGATTGACAAGCCCTTTTTTGCGCCGTATCTTTGCAGTGAAATTGTTAAACTATTTAAAATTAAAAAACAATGAAAACAAATTTATCTCTTTTTGGAAAGACGTTATTTTTAACGCTAATGATTGCCCTGTCGAGCATATCCGGGGCTATGGCGGTTAATTGGAGCGGCACGTACGGCTATGATGCCGGCGCAACGCATAAGGACAACATTACCCTGACGGGTAATACTACTTTATCCCTTAACAACGGAGTTACTGTTACCATTGAAGGGGTAATCAGCGGAAATTATTCGCTTACTTTCAAGGGCAAAGGCTATGTAGTCTTCAAAGGCGCCAACACTTATACCGGCAAGACTGTCATAAATTTAAACGACGGCTATTATTTGGAAATAGGCGGAAGCAGCACAACCGGCGCTATTCCCAACAGCAGCAACGTTGAGATACAGACAGGCGGGCTGGTTTTCAACCGCACCAACCTGTATGAGTATTCCGGCTCTATTTCGGGCGCAGGCAATGTCTCGAAATGGAGTTCCGCCAGCGAACTCGTCCTGTCAGGCGCCAGCACTTATACGGGCAAAACAGCTGTATGGGGCAAACTGACGCTCAAAGGCAAAGGCGTTTTGAACAACACATCGGAAATCTCGTTGGAAACGTCGGCGGCCGAACTCGTCCTCGCTACTACCGACCCGTTTGCATACCTTATTCCTAAAATTACCGGTTCAGGCAAGGTAACAAAAAAAGAAAGTTCTACAACTGCTATTTTTGCACAAGACAACACCTATACAGGCATTACTACCATTGAGGCAGGCTATTTGTATATAGGTACGGGCGGCGCAACGGGAGGAATTGCAAGCGCAAGTATTGTTGTAAACAGCGGAGCAATGCTTGGATTTAACCGCAACAACGCTTATTACTGTACATCGGTTATATCCGGCGACGGCGGCGTTGCACAGACTGGCGGTGGCAGTTCCAATACATATTTAAATGCGGTAAACACCTACACCGGCGATACCTACATAAGTTCAGGAGTACTCACAATCGGCGCTAACGGCTCAATAGAAAAGTCGGCGGGCGTTACTTTTGACAAGTCCAATAACGGCGCAATATTGGCTATTACAGGAACCAAAAGAATTAAATCGCTGAACAGCACCGATACCAAAGACGGCGTTTCCCTGCAAAACGGCACCTTGATAATTGGCACAAACGGTTCAACAGCAGACGGCGGAGGCACTTTTGCTGGATGTATTACAGGTACCGGAACAGGTACGGCAATTGAAAAACAGGGCACCTCTGTGTTGAAACTGACAGGAACATCCGAATACGTCGGCGCTACCGAAATATACGGCCCTGTTGAATTTTCAAAAGCCGAAAGTTTGGGCGTCGGAGGCTCAATCAAACTGTTTACGGGCAATACTTTGCGCTGGGCGACAGGCAACACCGCCGATATTTCGAGCAGACTTGTCATTTCCGGAACAGGTGGAAATCTTGATATTCAGTCGAACAACGTAACTTTTGCATCGGCATTGAGTACGACAAATTCCTCGCTGCCCATCAACAAAACAGGAAGCGGCAAACTCTACCTCAAAGGCAACAATACGCGCACAGGCTCGTTAAACGTTAAAGAAGGACAACTGTATATCGGCAACGGCTATGACAGTCAAGGCGACTGGGCAGGCCCTATTGATGTCGCGGCTAACTGCACGCTGTTTTTTAACCGCACTACAACTAAAACCTATTCCGGCGTAATATCCGGAGACGGCTCCGTGGTAAACCTCGGCAGCGGTACGATTACGCTTACAGGAAACAATACATTTACAGGACCGCTGTATGTTCAGGATGCAGCCGTTACTATCGGCAACGGCAGTACTTCCGGCAGTGTCGCTGCATCAAATATTATCACAAAAAGCAATCTTACGTTTAATCGCAATGATTATACGTACAACGGCGTAATTTCCGGTACGGGCGGTGTTTTACATAACGGCCCCGGCACCCTGACTTTGAATGGAAATAACACCTATACCGGATGGACAACAATAGGGACAGGCACTCTGGAACTTGGAACAAACGGCCGTATCGAAAACTCCTTGATTGTTGCGCTCCTCCTTTCGGGCGGAAAATTTAAGATTTCCAACAACAAGACGATTAATCAGTTAAATACCGTTACGGGCAGCGAAGTGATACTCAATAACTACGCCCGCCTTACCATCAACGAAGCAACAAGCGTTGCGGTTGAGGAAAACGTTCTCGGTAATATCACAGGCACGGGCAGCATTTCCAAAACAGGCTCTAAAACAATGACTTTCGGCGGCAACAACACTTATACCGGCGAAACCGCGCTTTACAGCGGTAAACTCGTGCTTAATGCTACCGGAACGATTGCAGAGAGCGAGGCCGTAGTTTTGGGCTCTGACGCTATACTTGACGTTTCGTCCGGCAACAAGACAGTCAAAAAACTTTATACGTATTACAGCGCAAACGAAGTTAAACTCGGCAGCGGCTATACCCTGCAAATCGGCACAAGCACATCGAGCGCCGACGGCTATGGCGAGTTTGCGGGCAAATTCACAGGCACAGGCGACGTTAAAAAAACAGGTACGCAAACGTTCAATATGTCCGGCACAAGCAACGCAACCGGCACGTTTTATCTTGCCGGAGGAACTTTGCTGACCGACAAGGCAACATGGAGCGGCAATTTCAACCAAAGTCAAGCCACAATCCTCCATTTGAAGGACGTTTTCACGGTTGGCGGCTCGCTCTCGCTGAACGGCGGCTCTATCAATATGGACTTGAACGCAAGCAACCCCTCGAAAATTGTTGCAACAGGCGTCGCGTCGCTTGCCAACACGACAGGACTTAACATTTCGGCCGTAACCGGCAGTTACACGCTGATTCAGGCAAAAAGCGGATTGTTGAACAGCCACAGCAACGGACGTTTCTCGTTCCCGACATTATCAGGATTGACGCTCGACCCCAAATCGTCGGCGACAATGCTTACGCTCAACGTAACCAAAAACACCCCAATCGAGGATGTCAATCAGTCCGCAGAGCGCATCTGGGCGTCGGACGGCGTATTGCATCTCAATCTTGCACAGCCCGAAATGGTGAAAATATACAATCTGTCGGGCAGTTTGGTACGAACATTCGCGGCTCCGGCAGGAGAATCGGAAGAAACACTGCCGCACGGAATCTATATCATCAAAACAAGCGCTAAAACTGTTAAAGTGGCGCACTAAAAAAAATTCACACGCGCATTGGGATGTGGGCTTCGGCTCACATCCTTTTTTTTGTTTTGGCTTTGCAGTTTGTAAATATTTCTTAAAAATTGTACATTATAAAAAATAACCCAAAAAATACGTAATATTACGGATTGACAAGTCAATTTTTTCGCCGTATCTTTGCAGTGAATTAATTTTATTAACTTAAAAAATTTACAATTATGGGATTCTTAGATGGATTAGTAAAAAACATTGCCGAGATTATACCCGACCAGGGAAATCCGGAATTGCAGGCCTACAAGGCCCAAAACGAACTGAAAGACCTTGCAGCAAAGGAAGACAAAGTCTTTGCAAGGCTCGGTAAACAACTCTTCGCCGACGGCGGCGCCGAAAAGTACCCCGAAATAAACGCGGAACTTAACGCTATCGCCGCTCAACGCACCGAAATCGAGGGCAAAATCAAGACTGCTCAAAGCGAAGCAGACGCCAAGAAAAAAGCGGAACAGGCCGAAGAAGCCCGCCGCTGCCCCGACTGCGGAGCGTCGAACCCCGAAGGAGCCGCTTTCTGCCAAAGTTGCGGCGCAAAACTGAACATCCTCAAACGCTTCTGCCCCAAGTGCGGAGCCGAAGTGCCGCAGGGAAGCCGTTTCTGCAACGAGTGCGGTCAAAAAATTGAGGACTGAACAGATGAAAGCGGGAAATGTTTTCGCAGGAACAATGCAGTTCTGCTGGCTCAAATTAGTGGTCGGCGTATTGCACATCGTCGTGGCGGGAATTTTAGCGGCCGTATTGTTTGGAATCTACGCACTTTTCAAAAGCCAGACAGTAGGCATAATTCTGGTTATTGTCTGGCTTTCTTTGCTTGGAATCATCAACCTGATTTTCAAACATTATCTCGGCTATCTGCTCAAAGCGGGACACGTGGCGGTTATCGCCCGGTCCTTCCTTGACGGTAAAATCCCCGAAGCCCCCTTCCGCACCGGCGTTCAGATGGTAAAAGAGCGTTTTGTTACGGCAAACGTCTATTTTGTAATCGACAAACTCGTGGCCGGAGCAGTGAAGCAACTGCAACGCAAATTCGGCAACCTGACCGGAATGTTGGGCGGCATACCCGGAGTGGATGCGCTCACCAAACTCGGAAAATTCTTTATCGACATCACGCTTGGCTATGTCGATGAATGTTGCCTCGGATATACGTTCTACAACGAGCGTCAAAACGCCTTCAAAAGCGCAGCCGACGGAGTTGTAGTCTATGCCCAGAACTGGAAAACGGTGCTGAAAAACGCGGCTGTAACAATGTTTGTAGTGATTCTGCTTATCGCGGCCGTAACGGTAGTTGCGATGCTGATTTTCGGAGGCCTGTTCCGCCTGATGGGGCAAACCACCGAATGGAGCGGCATAATCGGCTTCATTTTTGCCCTGTTTACGGCTTTTGTCGTAAAATATGCGTTTATCGACACATGGATTTTAGTGAAAATGATGTCGTCGTATATGCAGGTAGCGCCGACAACGCAAATCACGTTCGACCTTTACAGCAAACTGAAAGCCCTCTCGTCGAGTTTCACCGAGTTGCTGAAAAAAGCCGAGTCCGAACCTTCGCCGGTTCAGACGGAGCCTTATCATCCGACCGGCGAAACAACAACTCCGCCCGCGGAGCCGGTTTTGCCTTCCGGCGAGGCCGCTCCCCTGCCTGCCGCTAATGTTTGCCCCGCTTGCGGAGCGGCAATAGCGCCGGGAGTAAAGTTCTGCGGCTCTTGCGGCGGCAAGTTGGCTTAAATGCGGAAACTGCGGACGTTGCGAATCTTTGAAATGCTGGACTTGGAATGAAGAATATCAAGCACCTCTATCCGTTCCGAAGTAATCCTGTATATTATTATATGGGAATCGAGGATAATATTGCGGTACATCCGGCTCTTGGTGGCAAGATACCGACATTCGGGATAAGAAGTGTAGCGCATGGGAAGCGAATCTATATGCTGTTCGATTTTTTGCATATAGCGTTCGGCTTGAAAATAGCCAAAGGTTTCAAGCGTATAATCGTAAATAGAAAAGAGACTGGCTTTGAACCGGTTGCTTACCTCGCGAGGTTTACACTGTACCCCTTCTTCTTCAAATATTCTGCTTTCCATTCTTCAAATTCTCGTTGTGCTTCTTCCCAAGGAATAAACAGACCTGCCTCAATCTCGTGTATATGGTCCCACCATTCTTCTTGCGTGGCGTGAACGGGGTGATTTGGATTCCAATCGAGGTTTGGAAGTTCCTCTTCCTCAACCGGAAACGGGCTTGTGCGATAGGCGACGGACGGTTCGGCGACTTTGGAAACGGCGCTTTCAGATGATTTGTACGGTTTGTCTGACATATTTTTTGATGTTTAGTATTCCGCAAAGTTATGATTTTTTTTGTAATTGTTCACATTAAATAATTTAAAAATTAAAATTTAAAATGAAAAAGACAAGATTTTATCTCACTATCAGCCTGTGTATGACGGCATTATCCCTCATATTCACGCTGGCTTCGTGCAGCGGCTCGACCGCTACGAAAGAAGAAAAGGCGGCGAAAGAAGCGGTTGCAAAAACCGAAGACGCCGTTGACGCATTAGTCAAGGATGCGGCCGAAAAACTGAACGCCAAACAGGCGCAGGAATCCGGCTGGCCGAAAAACGACTTTACCGACCAACTGCCCAAACCCGACTTGAAATGCGGCATTTCGGGCAGTTCTACTCTCGGATTTTCCGTAACTTTCGACAAGCCAGAAAAGGAACAGGTGAAGGCTTACGCCAAACAGTTGAAAGACGGCGGATTTTCTATTAACCCCATCGAGGACGACAACGATTCGTATTATATGTTCACTGCCGAAAACAGCAGCGGATACGGCGTTCTGCTCTCGTGGACGCCCGGAAACCAGTCGGGCATACTTATCTCGAAATCCAAGTAGGAATTTTCCACTTGTTTATTTTTTAAGGGAGCCTCCTAAATTCAACACACAGGAGGTATTAGGGCTTGAAGCATTGCATTTTTTTTAACGTAATGCTTCAAGTTTTTAACAAAAACAAACATTTTTAATATTTTTTTTGGTTTGTAAAATTTAATAATTAATTTTGTTGTCGAGTTTTATACTAATTTAATAAACACTCTCTATGATGACCGGGAGGATTGAACAAATTTGCATTGTATCGTTGTGCCTGATTTTTGCGGGCATTGGCGCGAAGGCGCAGGAATTTACAAATCATCGCGGGCAAAATGCCGATTCGCTCGAAACGCTGTTGAAATCGGGAACGCTCGACAAAACTGCTTTGCCCGAAATTTATTCAAAGTTAAGTTGGAGTTATCAAGAATCAAATCCCGACAAAATGGCGGAAATAGCGCAGCAGGGCATTCCTGTCGCGCTCGAAACCAAACAGTGGGATAGACTTGCCGAACTTTACCGCAATCTTGGCGTTGCCTGTTATAACCGAAGCCAGTATGAACAAGCCTTTGAAAATTACGAAAAAGCATTGGGTTATACGCCTCTCATTCCCGACGAAAACTTGCGTATGCGCATCGAATCCAATATTTTATGCAATACGGGAAATGTCCATTACATCCTGAATCATCATCATCAGGCAATCAATTATTATCTAAAAGCGCTTGCCCTGTTTGAAAAACTCGGCGTCAAGCAAAACGTGGCGCTGACGCTCGGCAACATCGGCGGCCTGTTTATGAATATGGAAAATTATGAGCAGGCGGAAATTTACCTGAAAAAGTATCACGAAATATCGCGGGAAGTCGGCGACAGCCTCTATATTTACGACGCCATTGCCAATCTTGCATACGTGGAATTGCAGCGGGAAAATTACGGCGAGGCGCTCGTTCTTGCGCTTGAAGCGCTTGATTTTTACGACAAAAACAGTGAAGAAGTTGCTGAACGCATTGATTTAATCAGCATTGCAGCGGAAATTTATTTGGAAGGTTTTAAAAATACGGCGAAAGCAAAAGAATATGCCTCAACAGCCTTGCGCGAAGCGGAAGAGCATAATATGCCGCGAAGCGTTTCGCAGGCTTGCGTACTTTTATCGGCAGCCGCTATCGAAGAAAAAAACTACCACCTTGCCGAACAGTACGCCGAACAAGCCTTTAAAACGGACTCTACCGAATTGCACTGTTTTGAATATCTTGCAAAATCGAAAATGTTGCTCGGAAAAGGCGCGGAAGCCATAAATTTTTTCGACCGTTATATGAAATATAAGGACGAATATTCGACAAAAAACTATCAGACTGCTTTCAGCGAAATGAACGTGGTTTACGAAACAGGCAAAAAACAACTCGAAATCGAACGCCAGCAACGGGTTATCGAGCGGCGCAACACCGAGCGTATTATGTTCATCGCCGGCCTCGTCCTGACTGTCGTTATCCTCGTCCTCGTCTGGCGGATGTTGCGATACCGCACCAAGCGCAACCGGATTCTTAAAGAGATGAACGCCACAAAAGACAAATTTTTCTCGATTATTTCTCACGACCTGAAAAATCCCGCCGTCGCACAGCGCGACGCCCTGCAAACGCTCGTCAAGTTCTCGGAAAAATGGGATTCAAAAACGCTATCCGATTTTTATTCCGAACTGCTGAAATCGGCTGACAGTCAGGTCGAACTGCTCTACAATTTGCTTGGATGGGCGCAGTTGCAAACCGGCCGGATGACATACACACCCGAACCATTCGACATTGTTCCTCGCCTCCGTTCCGAAGCGGTTTTGATAACAAAAATGGCCGAACAGAAAGGCGTCGCCCTGAAAACCGATTTGCCCGAAGAAGCCATAGTTACCGGCGACAAAAATATGCTGGCTACGGTAGTCCGGAATTTGCTGACAAACGCGGTAAAATTCACGCCTGCGGGAGGCGAAGTAGTCCTGTCCGCCTCAATCGGCGAGCGGGCAACGGCAATAACAATCGCCGACAGCGGTGTCGGTATGACCACCGAGCAGGTACGCGACCTGTTCCGCCTCGACAACCACAGTTCCCGCCAAGGCACGGCAGGCGAAAGCGGCACCGGCCTCGGCCTTGTCGTTTGCAAAGAACTGCTCGAAAAGCACGGCTCCGCGCTGCACGTCGAAAGCGAACCGGGGAAGGGCAGCCGTTTTTGGTTCGAAATATAAAATAAAATCACACACTTTTTATTAATAATATGAAAAACACAGAAATAAAGGTAATAATTGTTGACGACCACGCGCTATTCCGGCTGGGGCTGAAAGGCGCCTTGGCCGACAGCGGAATAACAGTCGCAGGCGAAGCCGATTCGGGCGAAGCGCTCTTTAATCTGCTCGAAACCATGAAGGCCGACGTCGTCCTGCTCGACATCGTCCTGCCCGATATGAGCGGTATCGAGATAGCCCGCCGCCTGACGGCGAAATATCCTAAACTGCGGATACTCGCTATCTCGGCCGAAAATAACGCCCCAACAGTCAAGGCTTTAATGGAAATCGGCATCAACGGCTTTATCTCGAAACGCGCAGGCGGAATCGACGAAATTGCAAACGCAATCCGCAGCATTATGGACGGCGAGGAGTATTTCGGAAAAGACATAGCGGAAATCATCTACGAAATATATGTCGCCAAGAAAAACTCGTCGGAAAAAATCCCCGAATTTACCGACAGGGAAAAGGAAATTATCGACCTGTGCCGCAAAGGACTGTACAGCAGGCAAATAGCAGAAAAACTGTTTATCAGCCCCCGAACTGTCGATTCGCACAAGACCAATATTTTCCGCAAACTCGGAATCGACAGCACCGTCGAGATGGTTGAGTACGCCCTGAAACACGGAATTATCAGTATGGACAGTTGAAAAATCGGGAAAAAAGATGAAAAAAATCGAAAAATTGCTTTAAAAATACGTAATATTACGGATTGACAAGCCCATTTTTGCGCCGTAACTTTGTGCCATAAATTTTTTATTCACATTTTATTAATTTAATTTATTTACACAAATGAAAACTAAAAATTTGTTCACAAAAGCAGTTTTGCTGTCAGTTGCAGTGATGGCAATGTCATTCGGAGTTTCCGCACAGGAAAAAGGCGATATGTCGGTCGGCGGAAACCTTGTTTTCGGTACGGGCGATTCTTATACCAACATTGGCATAGGAGCCGATTTCCGCTATCAGTTCCTCGACAAAGTGCGCGGCTCGGCCGAGTTGACGTATTTCTTGCCGAAAGACTACGTGTCGATGGTCGATTTCAGCGTAAACGCACACTACCTCTTCCCGATTACCGGCCAGATTACGGTCTATCCCCTTGCAGGACTGGGTATTCTGCAATCTACCGTAGATTACGGCGATGTATTCGGAGTATCTGCATCTTCTTCCCATTCCGACGTAGCATTTAATATCGGCGGCGGCGCAGATTATTATTTTACCGATAAACTGATTTTCAACGCCGAATTGAAGTACAAAATCAGCGACACATGGGATAGAGCGCTTCTCTCGCTTGGAGTTAAGTACAAATTCTAAATCCTTAAAAAAACACAAACAGAATGAAACGATTTATTTTGCTGACAGTTGCCGACAAGGCGGCAACTGTTCTCTGGGCGCAGAAACTTGTAGAATTGAAATAATTTACCTTTTTATTCACTAATTAAAAAATAAACAAAAATGGAAAATTTAGTTAACAGAGTTAAACAGATTTTGGTAAGCCCGAAAACAGAGTGGCAAGTTATTGACAACGAAAACGATTCGCATGTCAAAGTATTTATGGGCTATGTACTGCCCCTCGCGCTGATTCCTGCAATCGCCTCTTTAATAGGCTATTGGGTAATCGGTACTCACGGCCTGCACCTCTTCTCGTGGGGCCTTCGCCAAGCCATTGTACAGTTCATTTTGATGGTCGGCGGAGTTTATATTACCGCTTTTGTAATCAACGCATTAGCGCCTACTTTTCAAGCACAGGGCAACCCCAACAAGGCATTCTCGCTGGTTGCTTACGCCTACACGCCCGCTATGGTGGCCGGAATTTTTTACATCATTCCGTTGCTGTCGCCGCTTGTATCGCTGGTTTCGCTCTATTCGCTCTATCTGCTTTACATCGGCCTTCAACCGCTGATGAAACAGCCGGCTGAAAAAACTCCTGTTTATTTCGTAGCCAGCCTTGTAGCAATGGTAGTAGCCTTCGTTGTGCTTTCGATTGTCCTTGGCATTGTGCTGTTAAGCAGCGCGGCTATGACCGGTTTTCGTTATTAATTCTTAATAAAAATGAAAATATTAAGATTTTTAATCGTAAGCCTCGCGCTCCTGCTCGCAGCGGGAAATGCGCAGGCGCAGTTCGGCAAGCGGCTCGGCAAAGCCATCGAAAACGCAGCCAAGAACGCTACCGTCCGCAAGGCCGAACAAAAAACCGACGAAGCGGTCAGCAAAGCAATAGACAAGGCTACCGACCCCGATTCCTACGGCGACGAGGACAGCAGCAAATCGTCGTCATCATCCAAGAAGTCGAGTAGTCGAGATAAATCGACTGATGTCGAAGACTCGGAAGATGCAGCCCTCGCCACCCCAAAAGCCGCAGAGATGGCTTACGCCAAAAGCGACTTCGTGCCGGGCGACGAGATTTTCTTCTCCGACGACCTCGCTAACGAGCAGATGGGCGAGTTCCCCTCGCAGTGGGATTTGCTGCACGGCAACGCCGAAGTAGCAA
>JAISUN010000135.1 GCA_031272085.1 Dysgonamonadaceae bacterium
ACGCGGTATTCTAAAATTGGGCGCAAAGGCAGTAGTAAATTGTTATATTCCGACATTACGGGCGGGATTGCCACAAGCATAGCAAAATTAGTTTCCGATTTCACAAACACAAAGTTAGACGCTCGGGACAGGAAAAGAGAATTGAATAATATTATTTCTAATAGCGGATTTGCAAAGAAATTTAAGAATAAGGAACAAAAAACAGTAACAAAAATTTTTGAAACTATAAAAGCAACGGACAGGGAATATAGCGAAAACATAAACGGCGCAAAAGCATTGAATAAAAACGGTTACAATGTTTATATGTTGCCAAGAACAAATAAAACAAGTCCGGATTATCTGCTTGAAAAGGTAAATGGCGGCGATAAATTTTTAGCAGAATTAAAAACTATTTACGGTAAAAATTCACTTGATAATCGCTTGAATGATGCAAGCCGACAAGCCGACCGCATTGTATTGAATATAGTAGGCAGTTTAGATTCGAGATATACCGCTGAAACAATAAAATCATTTTATGAGAAAAATCTTCAAATAAAACAGATTATCGTTTTGAAAAGCGGGAAATCTATAAATATAATGCGAGAGCAAATAGAAAAGAAAAATTTTGTGAAAGAATTTATGAAAAAATGGGTAACATAACTTTAAAATAATGAAACGAGCATTACTGCCCGTTCCCCTCCAATGGTAAGAAAACCTTAACCACCATAGAAATTATTAGCCGTAAAACAGTTAATAATAACCCTCCAACTTAATGGGACTTGTCGAAGTTTTCAGGGATTACTCCTTTCGCACTACACGACGCCGCAAAGATAGCAAAAAAATTTCAATTACACACAAACGAATAAAAATTTCAGATAAAATTTATAGGGGAAAATTACAAATAAAATTTCAATTACCAAATAAAATTTTATATTTTACGGCATAAAAAAAATGATTTTTTGCTGAAAAATAAGTCTAAAAGACTTTTTTTATAAAATATTTATTATATTTGTACCGTCCTATGGGAAATACTACAATTTAAATTTTGGGGTTTTTCGCAAAATTATAAAAAAAAGCAAGCCCTATAATTTTTCTGAACAATGGCAAAATACATTAAAGTGAAATTAAAAGACAGGGAACCTGTAGTTGTGTTAGAGGCAAACCGTTCTTTTTATGAATTAAAGGGGGCTAAAATAACAGAGCCTACAAAAGACGAAATCGAAAAATTTTTTCCGGAAGAAGCCCCAAAGTCGACGGTCGGGGCAGCCTCGGCAAATGCGGAACTGGAAAAAGTAACACAAGCGCACGCAGAGACCGCAGCGGAACTGGAAAAAGTGAAAGCGGAACTTGACGCTGCGCAGAAACAGATTGAAAAACTGACTAAAAAGGCGTAAATCCGATGAAATTAAAAGATTTTTTAAATAGCCTTGCCCAGAAAGCAGGTAAGGAAAACGAACAGGGTATAATCGATATTTTAAGTCGCAGTGATTTAGAAAATATTGATATAACCGATAATGTTGCGCAACCGATAATAAGCGGCCTGCTTACCATTGATGGCGCAAAAAACAACCCGGTCATAAAAAGTCATTTCAATGCTCTTGCGCTCGGCAGTATGGATTCGGAAATACTTAATTCAATCAAGAAACTGGAACTCGGCGATGAATTTGAGGTGGAAATATCAGGCCTGAAAAATACATACGAGAAACAGCGTAAGGTTACGGAAAAGATAGCCGAAACGATTACCGCGCTCAAAGCGTCAGCGGGGAAAGGCGACGATAAATCTGTGGAAAAATACACGAAACAAATCAATGATTTGAATCAGAAACTTTCCGCTTTGCAGGAATCGACCGTTCCCAAAACAGAACTTGAAAAAGTGAAACAGGAGCAGGAAAACGCCGTGCGCGATTTTATGATTCATTCACTTATCAGCGGCTTGTCGTTTGCAAACAAGGATGTAAAGCCCGAAATTAACATACAGTTAGCAAAAACGATTCTCGACAGCGAGTTGAAGAATCGGAAAGCAACTATTGTAAAAGACGGCAACGACCTGAAATTGAAACGCGCCGAAGACGCGGCTTTGGACTTCTACGACGAAACAAACAAACCTGTTTCGTTCAAAGATTTTATGGACAAAGCCTTTGCAGACGCCAAGATTTTGGCTGTCAGTGGCGGTAAAACGCCAAATAATCCTCCCGTTGTTCCGCCTGTAAACAATCAATATCCGGGGTATAACGGGAATACGCAGGCTGGCGTTGCCGAATTTCAATCGGCAGTGCAGCGAGCGATTAACGATTTAAAATAAAATTTTAAAATGTTTCCAAATCTTAAAGGGATTATAGGTTCCCTTTTAGTTACTATTTCGGCATTATCGACATTGAACGACCCGCAATACATAATAAGTCCGGTCGGTTTTTTGCAAATGCTTTTGAACAATGCGACCACTGCGTCGGTAAATAACCTTGAAGCGTTGCAGCAGGGTTTGACCCGCGAAGTGAAAGTGCGCTATATGCAGCGCGGTATTGACAGCGACGCAATAGCATTGGATAACTGCGATACAAGCATTACCGCCGCTTGGCAGGAAGCGACGCTTGGGGCGGCTTCTTTCTCGAAAATAGGCGTAAAGATAGACGACAGCCTTTTGCGCCAATTAGAAGAAAATGCCTCGCAACCTTTTGCACTCGGCACGCCTGCAACACAGTTGAATATGGCGTTATATCAGACTATTTTAACGCAAATCAACGGGCTTATATCGAAAATCGACAAAAACCTGCTTGCAGCACAAGCCGCAGCGTGGGGAATCAATCCGGTAATCGGCAGCGCTACGGCGCAAAATGTAACGTTTAACAATACACCTACAATGACCGACGGTATTGTTAAACTGCTTTCGGACTACCAGTTTGCTGAAATCACGGGAACTCCGCAGGTAGTAGGCAATGGGCCGGTAGTTAACTACGATATTTTGCAAAGGCTGAAAATCGGTACCGACAGCGGCGGATTCGGTTCAAACCAGGTAAATGTTTACAACGACCCGTTCAGCGTTACGGCGTGGGGTGCAGGACATTTCGGGGTATTTGTCCCCGGACTTGTTTCGTTTGTAGATTATTTGCGTTATTCGGGCAATTTCGGCGGATTCAAGGGCGGTTCTTACTTCTTTACGTTCCCTGTGCCGGTACAATTGGCAAACGGAACGCTGACGCAGTTGTGGTTTGATGGACAGTTGAAATACAACGACTGCCCGGAATACGACGAAACTACTCTGGTTACAGACAGAGGATGGAGTATTATTATCAGCAAAAATTATTCGCTGTTTAATGCTCCTTCCAATATCTATAAGGCGGGCGACCGTTTGGCAGGATTTAACGGTTCGATGCACTATATAGGAGCAGCAGCCTGATGTTCTTACGGGTTATTTTTGTATTTTTTTATTGTTAGTAATGTTAGACTGTTTAACAGGTTATATCGGGTTATCGAGCGAATCGGGTACGGCCTCATCGGGGTTGTATCTCGATACGCTTGCCGGTTTTAATCTGGCAAACGTCGGTAAAATCGCGGACATTGGCCAGGCGGTTGGTAACTCGCCGTCGGCTGCCCGCGTTTTTACGGATGTAGAAAAACGGACAATAGCAAAATTCAGGACGCTGTTTATAAACGAGTTCAATAAATGCCATAAACTTTACAAAAGAACAAACGTTGACTGTTTAATTTGCGAGAACAAAGATCTTCTTGCGGTTGCTTTGTGGTATTTAATGGGCGTTGAGATGAGCGAAGAATTTTTGCGTTCTGACAGGATAAACCGTTACACGACGGTTGACAGGCAGAAGATAAGGGAACAAAAATCAGAAATGACAAATGATTTCCTTTCGGAACTTGCAACGGCGGTAGCGGGAATTGATTTTACGGAAAGCGAGTGTTTTGAGCCGGACGAAGAGCCGGAATGCGGGGGATTAGTCACAATAATAGAAACGTGTCCATAAAGGTTATGAATGAGATAATCGAAAATATTAATGAAAGAATACTGGCGGGAATAAACTGTCTGAAAGGCAGTATCCCAGTACGGGCTTTCGGGCTTGCAAAACCGGTAAATCTGATTGATGATTCGATAGACGGTTCATTGCCTGCTATTATAGACAACGAGGGCGAATGTTACTACGTCTTTACGGATGATGAATATCCGCTTGGATTTTATCATAGACTGATTTCGCGGACATACGGCAAACAAAAAGGCTACGGCGACAATGATTTGGACGCTCAGACAGATGAACTGATTATTGTTGTCTGGGGTCTTTCAAAACAACTTGAAATGCAGGCCGAAGAAGTAGAGCGGGAAATTATTATTCCTGCGATACCAGCAAAAGCAGTTCCCGTACAGTCCAATTTTGATGCTAAAACGGTATGTCAGACAGAGTGGCGAGGATACAATTACATAAATAAACCGGAAGAGTTTATATTCTCAACAAGGTACAGAATTTCGACTGTATTCAACAGGAAGTGCAGGGAAATAAAGTGCTGATTTTTCAAACTTAAAATTTCTGATATGTCTTTAATTTATAAAACTTGTACATCAGGCGGACAGATACCGACTTACAACTGCAATGCCTGCGGCGAAACCGAAGGCGGGCGCGTGCGGGGAGCGGCTTACATCCACAAGAGCCTGAAAAGCGCTCTGACATCGGCTAACCTGCTATCTATTGCGTGGTGGGAACAGCAGATTGAGGCGGGACTTATTTTTGTCATTCCGTCCACACGTGGAACATTTGACGGCGGAACGGCAAATACCGTTACCGGTTTTGGCGACGAAACAAATAAAAAAACCGGCAAAACTTATGTGGCTGTTATAAACGACGCTAATCACGCAGGCAACCAGGCGTTCTATCAGGCTCTTGAAAACAATTTTGCTGATTATATCCTTGCTTTCAGAACAGAAAAAGAACTGCGGGTAGCAAATGAAGTTCTTACTGACTTCAATATGCAGGATGCGGTTACGGAAAATACCGAAGACCCTGTTTTGTGGGCGGCTACTGCTACTTGGGTACAAAAAATCCCCAATACATTGGTTGAAGTGCTTACACTTACGGACGACATTAAGGAGTTGTTCTCGAAGTGTATTGATACAGAAGCAAGTGCAGACGCATAATAGTTAGTGTCTGAAAATTAATTAATTATGCCTGCTTTGCCAAACATTTTTGAGCGAAGCGGGCTTTTTTACAAAGAAATGGAAAAATATCAGGGAGAAATTATAAATTTTTCGCTTGTTTATGAAAAGGGAGAATCGACATTTAATATTGATGACTGGAGCGGATTTCAGCAAATTTACGTAAGATTTTATACTTGCGGTTGCGAGCAGATAAAATTTGCCTATCCTGCGGTTGCCGGATACAACCAGATGACGCTTTCGAGCGTAAAAAAATTGACAGGCATAATAGCGGCTGACGACAGTAAACGGCTCCAACCCGGCCCTTTGATATTGGAAATAAAGGCTTCAACAAGCAATACTGTAAAGAGCATTGACAAGAAATTCACGGGAATAAATATTCTTCGGGATTTTGTAAAAAACGATTAAAAAATGGCTGATTTTGAAATAAATGTCCTGTTTGGGAACGATTATATTACAGAGGTATTGAACGCCGGCCTTGAAGAAATAACGGAAAGCAAAACCGACGCCCTTCAATCTATCGCCGACGCAGAAGCAGCAGCCAACGCAGCAATCACCGCCGCCGGCCTGCCAAACGACGTGTATAATGTAACCGCCCGAGTCCCCCTCGCCGCCGGCAGTTACTACACCGCCGCTACCGCCCGCGCAGCCGTGCCGACGGCCATCCGCAAGGCCGGACTGGTGATAACCTACGAAACGGCAGCGGGGGTTTGGGCTACGGAACAATATACCGCCGACGATACCTCGGCCTGGACTACCGACACTAACTGGAAGGCTTTCGGCGGTGGCGCACTGGCGGAAACTATTGCTTATAGCCCGATTAACAGTGTAAGTGGATGGTATATGGAAAAAAGCACTACATATTATTTGAGGACATTAACGCTATCGGGTAATAGCGTGTATGTTTTCAAAAATATTCCACCAGGGTTGTATAAAGTTACTGGTTCAGCATTAGCCACTAATAAACAAGCGGTAGTTTTGGCGGTTGATGATACCGTTTACAATGAGGATACCAATGTACTTACATCTGGCTACTTCTACAATATGGGTGACGAGGGAATAATTGAGCCTGTTTTGCTGTATATAGGCTCAAATTACGATACTTATTTCCGTATTCCCGATATTTCTGACAATAATAAGCCGTATATTATTTTGAACAGTTTGACGGCTAATCCACCTGTTCTTAAACGTGAGGATTACAGTGCATTCAATTCCATACTTGAACAAGCAGCAATGAGTAATCCAGTTACAGAAGAGGTGACACTTGATTATGTACAATTGCTGGAAAATAAAGTAATTGGCAGTTCATTTGCTTATACAAATTTATCGGGCTATGGCATATATTCTTATTTGCTGAAACCAGGGGTGAAGTATCACGTAAGAACCAGCATCAAAAAAGCAAATCACAAATGCGCATTAAGTGCTGGAATTAACGTCACGACTGATTGGTGCTTTGCTTTGTATGATTCGACCTACAATACAGTAGATGGCGTAAGTGATATTGAATTTGACGTTGTAGGTACGGAAACCACTCCCTATCTTATTTTGACTTGCCAGATGGCTACGCCACCTTTGGTTACAGGCAACGAGCCTGTTGCTTCGGGCAGCAGCAGCGGGGGCGGAACGACTGTTTTGGTAGAAAATGTTATTACCCGCAACAAGCATAAGGAAAGCAAGATAATGGCGCACGTCGCCACGGGAGCGGGCATGTTCTCATTCCTGCATTGCAGCGACTCACATTATTCATATCTTGTACAGCACGTTACGGAATTTGCCAACAAATACCTGCCGACAGCGATAATTCATACAGGCGATAGCGTGGAATCATATACAACTGGTTCGCCTGCTTATACTGACGCTATGGGGGCGGATTCAACGCCGCCATTTTTCCTTTGCGTCGGAAATCATGAAGTATTGTCCGCTACAAGCGACCAGCAGATTTATGACCGCTATTTTGCCAATATTGAGGCTCAAATGGGACTTCCTGCTGCAATGGTGACTGGTTGTTATTATTACCGTGATTTTGCCACTGAATTAATACGGATGATAGTAATTAATACCTACACCCTTAACAATGCGCAAGCGCAGGCTGACTGGTTTGTGCAAACACTTCTTTCTACACCCGCTGGGTATGCGGTTGTAATATTCCTGCACATCTCTCCACGGGCTTCGACAACGCCAGACCCAGATTGGGTAATAACTAATAGTGGGACAAGTCAATCTGGTTCTCAGGCAAATGCGGTATTTGCGGCAGCGGTACAGGCGTTCATCGACGGAACAAGTTTCAACCTCACTGGGGAAAATTCAATCACAGCATCTGGCGATTTTACGTCACGTGGAGCGGGCTTATTTGCCGGATGGTTTTTTGGACACGGACACGTGGACTATTCGGGCTATATTACCGCTTATCCAAATCAGCGGGTAACAGAAGTGGGGGCGCAAGGAACAACCCAGACGGTGGATAATCTTCCCCGCACGCCAGATACCGTTTGCGAGGACTCATTCAATCTATGTAAGATAGACGTTAGCAATCGCCGTGTCCATATCCTGAAAATCGGTGCGGACAGGTCAGTTACAATGCAGCCACTGGAATATTTGAGTTATACGTTCTAAAAAAAGAGGTTTATGAAAAAAATAATCAATCTGAAACAGGGCGAAACGCTGACGCTTCATTTTACGGTGAACAGCGAACTGCACAACAACGATATGGAAGCCGATATGTGGCTGTTTGTCGTGAGGGGAATGTATGACCGTATTTTGTTCTCGAAGTGGGGTAATTTCACGTTTGACGAAGAAGCAGGCAAATACAAATTTGACGTCGTTTGCCCGCACAGCGAAACGGAGCGTTTTGCGCCCGGAACGTACAGTTGGGGCGTATCTATTTACCGCTCTGCACAAACAAATACGGCAGGAATGCCGGTAAACGGCGACCCGGTAATTATACCGGTTGAATCGTCGCCTTTCGTTGTGATTAATGTAGTATCAAAAGAGACTGGACTATGAGTTGCGAGTGTAACATAACGCTTGACCTTGTACAGGAGCATACGGCGGAAATTGAACTGGCGGCGCCCGAAAAAGTTATCCATATAAACTATTGGCCGACCGGAGTAAACTCTGATAATGAATTTATCAGAGGTTACGTTTATTCTGTCGCTTGGGACGATATAGATTCAGGAACAGGAGTTTTATTATTATAAAAATCAAAAAAAAATGGCAAAAGCAAAATTTTATCACCTGTCTTATGTAACAGAGTTTAAAGATTCGTATATTCTGGCAAAGACCGAAGTAATGAACTGGCTTCGCGACCGTCTGAATGAACTTGGATTCGACGCCGTTCTCGGCCGCGACGCCGTCGGCTCGCTATCGGTGGGAATGCCGGGCGACACTTACCCGACCGGCGCACGGTTCAATATTGCGAGTTATAATTCGGCAAATTCAACGTTCTCATCGAACCTGAACGCGGCTACCCTTATGCGCAATGGACTTGACCAGTCGTGCGCCCGTAGCGAATCGTGGGTATTGGCAACGTGGACTACGGATGGCTCGCCGCTGAAATATAAACTTGATTTCCAGTTTCATTTTGTTTTAGGCGACTCTGTCTTTGTCCCATATTCGAGAGGCACGCTTGTGGCGGGCAGCGGTTTTTTTAAGATATACAAACTCTCGCCCGATTTGCCGGATGATTATATGGGATTCGGGAATGTTTACGGAAAATGGCTATGTTCTTCCAATGCTGCTACGCCGGCACAGATTCCGACCATAACATTTCCCACGAATTTTCACACACCGTGTTATGATGCTAACTCAAAATCAGTCGCTATAATTAAGGGCTTGAATTATGGCTCATCAGCAATTATGGGCTACCGAAGTCCTAATATTGGCGGATATTATTCGTCTTATATAGGCGGACTTATTGGCGTTCCGATAACGTTATCCGACGGCACTGTTTTGGTGAATGTATCAAACAAACATTATCTTGAACTTGACCCGGATGAGCCGAATGTTTATATAACTGGCGGAATGGCTTAATTTTAAATCATTTGCGATATGACATTAACAGACGTATTCACAAATATTTTGTTTCCCGCCCTTACGCTTATTTTTGGCGGCGGATGGTTTGTAAACTGGCAGCAGAAAAAAGCGGCCGAACAGGCTAATGCCGACCTTATAAAGGCGCAGGCCAAACAGGCCGACCAGCAGGCGGAGCAGGAGGAAGTTACAGCACAGTCGGCGAAAGTAGATTTGATAGAGAAAATCCTCGAAAAATACGAATCGGCGGTGCTTCTGAAAATGGACAAGCAGCAGGCGGAGCAGGAACGGCACGAGCGGCGGCACGACAAACTTGACAAATTGAACGAGCAATTAACGGAGGATGTTACCTATATAAAGACGGAAATCAGCACGCTGGCTGCTTACCTCAATGGCGGGTATGCGGAGTTTAAGACGGGGGGAAGGCGCGAAGGCACGAAGGAGCGAAGGCACGAAGGCACGAAGGCAAAAAAGGCAGGTTAAAATGGCACAGATAAATAACATAATACCTTTTATAAGGAAGTGGGAGGGCGGATACTCAAACAATCCGCTCGACAGCGGCGGAGCCACGATGTGGGGCGTTACGCTTGCCGTTTATACGGCTTACCGCAAGGCAAAGGGAATAGCAACGACAACAGTTGCCGACCTGAAAAACATTACCGTCGCCGAATTTGCCGAGATACTGAAAGCCAACTACTGGGACAAATGGCAGGCCGACAAAATAAACAGTCAGGCCGTTGCAAACCTGCTTGTCAACTGGGCGTGGGGCAGCGGGGCGACGACCTCAATCAAGGCTTTCCAGAAAGGAGCCGGATTGACGCAGGACGGCATTGTGGGCGCACAGACGCTTGCTTATATCAATGCGCAAAACGAAATTGACCTTTTCAACAAGATTTGGACAATGCGCAAAGATTTCTTTGTAAATATCGTAAAGTCGAAGCCGACGCAGGTAATTTTCCTCGCGGGCTGGCTTAATCGACTGTACGATAATGTTTTGTATAATTTTAATTTGATCAAAAAATGAAAAATCTTTTTCAATCGTCTGCGGGCTTGTCTGTGCCGCTATTGTCGGCGCGGCAAAAGAAATCATATACGACAAACTTCTGCACCGTGGAACGCCCGAAATACTCGACCTTTGGGCTACCGTCTGGGGAAGTTGCATTGCCTGTATGCTTTCGTGGTTTTTACTATATACAATAAGCCTGTAATGGAACGACTTAAAATATTCCTGCTTCGCCTCGCTGGTTTCCGGTACGTGGTAAACCTCGGCTCCGGCGAAATACACGTCCTGAAACAGGGACGGTGCAACGTTATGGCTATCAAGCGGCGCAAATACATCCGCCGGATAGGCAACTGGATTCGGCGCAGCCGTTACAACGGTTGCTACCACTGTTTGCGCAAACGACGACAATTATAGTCAAATTAAGATGAAATCAAAAGCAACGAAATACGAGAAAGGAGCAGCCACGGCCTTGGGCATTCTACTCGGGTACGTGATGATGTCATTACTGTTTGGCTGCGGCACGCTGAAAAATTATAAGAGCAGCGATGTCCGCAGCAGCAGTAATATTGTTTCGGCGATAGAAACATTGAAAGCCAGAGCCGATAAAACGCTCACGCGGCTCACGGAAGCCACGAAAACCGAGCGGGCGGAAGAAACTACCACCGAAGAGACGGAAACGCATTACAGCGAGCCTGACAGCACAGGGCGGCAGTTCATCACTTATACAGTTACAAGGAACACGGGCAAAAAGGCTACCGAAACTGCCGCAACACAGGCGGAGCAAACGACGCAGAACAACATCAAGGAAAGCGAAAGCACGGTCGGCAACGAGAAGCAGGCCGTTAAGAGCGAAGAAAAAACGGTCGTGAAATCGGAAACCAAATCGGGATTTTTCGGATGGAAGTTCTGGCTTACGGCGGGCTTAATATTTGCAATTATATGTTTTATAACATATTTTTTATTTAAAAAGAAGATACAAACTTATTTTGATTTGATATAATAACGCCTTCGGGGGCGGGCAATAAAAAAGCCCCCGACTTTGGGCAATAAAATTTCTCACGCCTTATTGCACCTTTATATTTGCGTGAGAAAGCGCAAAAGTAGTAAAAATTTTATTAGTAACAAAAAATATGACAGAATTAAAATTAGACAACTGCAATTATCGGCTGCATAATGACAAAAACCGGCGGTTAATCCGTAAATCTTTGGAAGATTGCGGAGCAGGCAGGTCGATTGTTATTGACAGCGAAGACGTGATTATTGCCGGAAACGGCGTATATGAGCAGGTAGAAAGCGGGATGTCGGATGCGTGGATTATGCGCAATATCGGGATGGATGCCGACGAACTGCTGCGGCTGAAACAGATTACTGGCTTGGCGGCACTGTTCAAAGATTCTGAATTTTCAAACTCATTTGAAACGGACTAATCCTTGAAAAAGGCGTGTTCCGCCAACTCACGCGCGTTTTCGGCTTTGCCAATGCGGATGTATTCAAAAAATGTCTGCTCGGATTTGTGTCCTGTTATCAGCATAATTTTAGCAGGCAAAATACCTGAAAGATAGGCGTTTGTGGCAAAACTTCGACGGGCTGTATGCGAACTGACAAGTGCATATTTCGGCGTGGTAAATCGCTCAATCTTATGTCCTTTTGTTCTCTCAATCAGTATTTTATCAGTTATGTTTGCTCGTTTGCAAACTGTTTTTATACATTTATTAAAATTAAAAAGCGAGCAATCGCAAGCGGGAATTCCGTTGTGATAACGAATAATTTCCGAAACGAGCGGGTGGAGCGGTATTTCTACTACTTCGCCCGTTTTTCGTGTCTTGGTAACTATCTTATTACCAATAATATTTCTGTTTGTCAGTTGCGATAAATCGGAAAAACGCAGCCCCGTATAGCAGCCAATCACAAATAAATCTCGTATTTTTCGGCTGTTTGTCTCTTTGATTTTCAGATTGTAAATTGCTCGTATTTCGTTGATATTAAGATAAATTGCCCTCGAATGTTCCTTTTTGATTTCTGTTTCTTCAAACGAAAAATCAACCGAGAACCCTGCTTTACCCATTCGCCGGAACATAAAGAACGTGTAATGCAGATAATTCCGTATTGTATTATTTTTCAATGTCTTATCTTTGAGAAAAAACAAAAAATCTTCGCAGACGGCAGCCGAAAAAGAGTTTGATAAAATTGTAATTTCCCGCTCTTTTTCAAAATCAGCCAAGTGCCGCGCTACACAGCGATATTTCCGCTTGTATGCTGCCGGGCGTTTGGAGTTCCGGGCATAAGCGTAAATGAATGGGACGGCTTGGCAAATATCGGTTTTATTCCTACGAAACAGATTCATCGGGCGCTTGATTTAAGTAGTCAATCAATTTCCTATTTGCGATGTCGGCTTTCCGGTAATCCTCTTTTATGTAAATGCAGGATATTTTCATACTTTGTTCAGGGTCCTTATGTCCAAGGCAAAGCGAAATATCGTCCTTGCTGATTCCGATTTCACGCATAATCGACGCAAAAGAATGTCTGCTGAAATAGGTTGTAAGCGGGCATACAAGTTGCAAATCGAGGGCTTTTTCGACACGTTGCAACTGTTTATTCAGCATATATAGCCAAGCCTTTGAATTTATCCATTGAAATTCCGACTGCCGGGTGTGTGGTTTATATCCGGTATCCCGGAACTGGCAAGAAGTATCGGCAAACCAGAGCAAAAACATATTTCCTTTGTATTTTTCAATTATCGCTGCGGCTTCCGGCTCTATCTTGATGTTATAGAAGCGGTTAGTTTTATGCCTGTTGAATTGCAGGCGACCATCCACAACGTTTTCAGGTTTGAGATAAAACAAATCTTTGGCGTTAATCCCGAAAAGATACAGTTGCAGAACAAACATATCAATCGCTATTTGCATCTGTAAGGATTCAGGATTAAAATCGCGTATTTGCCGGATTGTTTCGACAGATAAATTTCGATTGACGGTTGCTTCGCGTTCAATTTTTATCCGTTTAAACGGATAATTGAAAATAACCGGTTGCGCGGGATTCATATTGTATTCGTCAATAGCGGCATTAAACATTGAACGTATGTAAGTCAGATAGTTAGCGATACTGTTCTTTTTATGTTTTTCTTTTTGACAGTAGAAAATAAAATTTTCGAGTATTTGAATGGACAGATTGTTGAAATCCAATGGCTTGTTGCCCCAAAATCGGCGGAAACAATGCAGCGCATTCCGCAATGGCATATATGTTCCTGTTTTTCCTCTGTCTTTCAGGAGTTTAAGTCGGTTCTCGGTAAAACGGAAAAAATCCGTTTCATACAAAGAATCGGATTTTGATTTCAAAAAATCCGCAATTACGTTGAGCGACATAAATTCCTGCTGGTCGCCCAGAACAAGCAGTTTGCGTTCAAATTTGGAAATCTGCTCCGACAATGCCATATTTTTCATACCGGCATTTTTATCTTTGTGCGGATTTATGCGACCGTTCTCAAAACATTCGGGAAAAACATTTATCGCCGTTTTTATCCACGTTATTTTGCGCTTGTGGGTTAATTGAATATAAACCCTGCACTCGCCACTTGCCTTTGCTTTTTTGGGAAAGACAACCAATTTCATATTTACCATATCTGTACAATTTAAAATTTCTAAACAATTTCTATGCAAAACGTACATAACCGTACATTTTCAGGCTGTACAAACAGGCATTTTAAAGCAAAAATACCTGCTATATGCGCCTACATACAACAGGTAAATAATTGATTTTCAATGAGTGGTCCCACTTGGGC
>JAISUN010000092.1 GCA_031272085.1 Dysgonamonadaceae bacterium
CCCGACTACCTGCTCGGCTTTATGATGGCTAATTTGAAGTTTGAAGGAAAGGATGATGTTTTACTCGATAATATGCTGTACGAAGGCAAGTTACGCTATATTTTATCGCAACTTTTGCCAAAGCGGAAGGAATACGAATTTGTCGCATACAGCCCGGAACAGTACGAATGGTGCCGAACAAACGAGAAAATGATTTGGAAAACAATACTCGAAAATCAGTATCTTTTCACGTCCAATTATCTGATTACAAGCCAGTTTATAAACGATGCGCAATATACTGCATCCTTGCCGGTGGAGTCGCCGGGAAGGGTAGGGGTTTGGCTTGGCTATCAAATAGTTAAGTCTTATATGAAACAATTTCCAGAAACGACTTTCGCTCAACTTATACAAATGTCTGACAGTCAAGAGTTTTTGAAGTTGGCGAAATATATGCCGTAGCAAATTTTGTGTTTTTGCGGGCGCAATATGTTAATTATTGTTAAATTTATTGCATTTTCCGAAAAAAAACTTTATATTTGACGAATAATTTAAAACACATATGCCATGGATACGCAAATTTTAAAAAACAAATTTTCCGTGGCTGTTATTATGATGATAATGGCCACAGGCACAGTCAGTTCCAAAGATAATTCGGGAACTGTGGACGGTAAAGGCTCAAAAAAAACTCCTTTTGCGGTTGAATATCTTGCGGCGCAAGTTCGCGAAAACAGCAGCAAACTTGTGGTTTACAGCGATTTTGGCGACGGAAATGCACTTTTTACTCAACGCGCGGCATTGAATCCCAATTCTGCGCCGGAAGTGAATCCGGTTATGGACGAGAAGGCCGATTCGCCTTACGGAATCTCCTGTATTCACGTAACTTATCCGTTTACGGCGCTCGACTGGAACGGATTTATGTTCGTTACGGGACGTTTGGATAAGGATTCAATCGTGCCTAAAATTGATTTTGGCGAGACAAATACAGGCTTCGATTTGAGCGGCGCTACCCGCTTGACTTTCAAGGCGAAAGGCAAAACGGGAAAGGAAGTTGTCCGGTTTTATATTGGCGGCCTTGGCGGTACTGATGCTCCGTTTCACGATTCCGACCAGATTTTTTATACCGAAAACGGCAGCGACATGATTACGCTTTCAACGGATTGGAAAGAGTACGAAATCGACCTGACAGGAGCCGACCTTTCCCGCATCGGGAACGGGTTTGCCTGGGTAACTTCCATTATTTACAATTTAGAACTTCTTTTATATGGTATTAATGCAATTGAGTTTGATATTGACGAAATTGCGTATCATTTCGACTATCCGCGTCAGGAACCGATTTTCCTGCGTTCTTACGGCATTTTGCCTGTTTCGGACGCGCGTTCGTTTATAAATAATTTTTCTTACACTTACGATAATGCGCTGTTAGCCATTGTTTTAGCCAAGAAAGACTATCTCGACGAAGCCCGTCAGGTTGCCGACGCTCTGACCTATTGCGTTTTCAACGACCGCTATTATGCGCCCGGCCCGCTCCGCAACGCTTATGCCAACGGTTCGCCGAAATCGTTTCCGGGCTGGACTTCGCCCCGCGGCGGCGAGTTTGCGATGCTTCCGGGATTTTACGATACCGATGTACCGACCTGGTACGAAGACCGTTACGCAGTTTCAATCAACACCGGAGTTATGGCCTGGGCAATAGAGGCCTTGCTGACGGTTTACGATTATGCAAAAACGCCGGAATACCTTGATGCATCGATAGTTATGGCCGATTATCTGATTGCGAATTACAAGGCTTACGACGCGCTTGGCGGTTACACCGGCGGCGAAGAAGGTTGGGAGGGCAATACCGAAAAATTGACCTACAAAAGCACCGAACACAATATCGACCTTGTTGCGGCTTTCGCACATTTGGCGCGGATTTTGGAAGATTCACAGCCGCAAAAAGCCGAACTTTATCTTGCCGAATCGCGCAATGCCCGCGAATTTGTACTGGCGATGTACGAAGACGGCTGTTTTTTTACCGGAACCGGCCTTGACGGAATTACCATAAACCGCGATAACAAGCCGCTTGACACCAATACCTGGTCGATTCTCACTCTGCTCGACGATGCGGAAGTTTCAGGCCGTTGGGACCCCGAAAAAACTTATTCCTTTATCCAAAAAACTTTCAAAACCGGTCAGGGAGTGGATTACAATCAAGATTGCGACTATATTTGGAACGAAGGCACAGGCCAACTTGCAGTAGTTGCCGCTAAAATGGGTAAAACTGCTGATTATCAAAGTCTTATGGATTATTTAAACTCGGCCGCGGAAATTGACGGAAGTATATGTTCGGCGAGCCACGACGGCCTCACAACCGGCTTCGACAGCCAGATTGCCACAGAAGACGGGCTAAAATCCATTCCCTGGGTTTACGACCATCGCGTGTCGTTGGCAAGCACTGCATGGTTAGCGCTGGCTCAAAGCAAAATTAATCCGTATTTCACTGAAATAAAGTCTGTTGCGAATTCTGCTTTTTCGGTTTTTCCAAATCCGGCAGTCAATGAATTTACTGTCAGCGGACTTAAAGGCGGCGAAAAAATCAGCATTTACGACCTTTACGGACAGCTTTGCGCAGTCGAGCAGGCTTCCGAAACCGCAAAATCCGTTTCCACAAGCCGGCTTTTAAATGGCATTTATTTGGTAAATGTAACAAAAGACGGTTTTTCAGAAAGTTTAAAATTATTGGTAAAGCATTGATTTTTAGCATTATACAATAATTATTCGCCGAAAATGTGAAATATATATTTTGCATTTCGGCGATTTTTATATACTTTTGCAGTTCAAATTGAAAAACTATAAACAAAATAAGAAAATGTCAATTAAAAATTTGTTGTATCTGTCTGGTTTGGCAATAATTATCCTGTTTTCGGGCTGTTCCGCCTCGAAGCAGGTTGCAGAATTAAACCCCGATTTTATTAAATCGCAAATGAATAAAGTTGCAGATTGGCAACTTGCACATCCGCTTCATAATCAGCGTGATTGGACTAACGGCGCATTTTACGCCGGACTTTACGCCACATGGCAAACTACCGGCAATCCCGCTATTTATCGGTCAATGGTAAATATGGGCGATTCCGTCGGTTGGCAACCTTACAATCGCTGGTATCACGCCGACGATATTGCAATTTGCCAGACTTATATTGACCTTTTTCGGAACGAAAAACGCCCCGAAATACTGGTTCCGACAATGGATACAGTCGCCAAACTGTTTGAAAATCCCTATCCCGTCCGCGGAATCGAGGTAATAAAATGGTGGTGGTGCGACGCTCTGTTTATGGGGCCTCCGACGCTCGTAAAACTCGGAATTACAACCGGAAACAGGGCTTATTTGACGAAGAACGACGAATATTTCCGCGAATGTTACGATTTGCTTTACAACAAAACGGAACATCTTTTCGCCCGCGATTTGGGCTACGTGATAAAAAACGATGGAAACGACCGTTACGAAGCAAACGGCAAAAAGATTTTCTGGTCGCGCGGAAACGGCTGGGTATTAGGCGGTTTGGCGCGTGTGCTGAACGAATTGCCGAAAAATTATACTAACCGTCCGTTCTACGAAAACCTGTTCAAGGAAATGTCGGCTCGAATTGCCGGATTGCAGCAGCCGGACGGGCTTTGGCGGGCAAGCCTGCTCGACCCCGATTCATATCCGGGCGGCGAAGTCAGCGGTTCGGGATTTTATTGCTACGCAATAGCCTGGGGCATCAACAACGGACTTTTAAGCAAAAAAACATATCTTCCTGTTGTGGAAAAAGCCTGGACGGGACTTAACCGTTGCGTACACGAAAGCGGGATGGTCGGCTGGGTTCAGCCCATCGGAGCCGACCCGCGCAAAAACTTTACTGCCGACAGTTACGAAGTTTACGGCGCAGGAGCATACTTACTCGCGGGAAGCGAGGTAATTAAACTGATAAAATAATTGATGAAAACAGTTGCAATTCAAGGAATTGAAGGCGCTTACCACGAAACGGCGGCGCGTCAATTTTTCAAAGCAAAAGGGGAAACGGACGTTAAAATCATACCCTGCAAACAGTTCAGGGATGTGATTTCGACAGTAAAAAAAGACCCTAATTATGTGGGTATTATGGCGATAGAGAACACCATAGCCGGCAGTTTGCTGCAAAATCACGAACTGATTCGCGAGAGCGACTTGGCGGTGGTTGGCGAGTACAAACTGCATATCACCCACAGCCTTGCCGTTTTGCAGGGCGAAAATTTAGAAACGATTACCGAGGTAAATTCCCATCCCATCGCGCTGATGCAGTGCGGCGATTTCCTCGATTCGCTGGCGGGAATTAAGATTGTGGAAAAAGACGATACCGCCGCCGCCGCAAAAGATATTGCCGAAAAACGACTGACCGGCCACGCCGCAATTTGCAGCCGCTATGCTGCGGAACTTTATGGTTTACAGGTAATTAAAGAAGGAATCGAAACCAACAAGCGCAATTTTACGCGCTTCCTTTTGCTGGCCAACCGCTGGACGGCCGAAGATATGGTTAAAGACAGCGAAGTAAACAAATCTTCGCTCGTTTTCACCTTGCCGCACACCGAGGGCAGCCTGTCCAAAGTGCTGACTATCTTTCACTTCTACGACCTCAACCTGACTAAAATCCAGTCCTTGCCGATTGTAGGCCGCGAATGGGAATACCTTTTTTATGTCGATTTGACATTCCAAAATCTGCTGAAATACAAGCAGGGACTCGACGCAGCCCGCCCGCTGACAAAGGATTTTAAGATTTTGGGCGAATACAGGGAAGTTGAGAATTGAGAATTGAGAATGAAAGCGATTATACCGGCTAAAAGGTTAGATTCTGTCAGCGAATATTATTTTTCGCGCAAACTGAAAGAAGTTGCGGAAATGAATCTTAAAGGGCTGAATGTCATAAATTTAGGCATTGGCAGCCCCGATTTGCCGCCTTCCGGCGAAACAATCGACACGCTTTGCGAAAATTCCCGAAAGCCCGATGTACACGGCTATCAGCCATACGTGGGGATTCCCGAACTGCGCAGCGCTTTTGCCGACTGGTACCGCCGCTGGTACCGCGTAGAATTGAATCCGAATACCGAAATTCAGCCGCTGATTGGCTCAAAAGAGGGCATTTTGCATATTTCGTTAGCCTTTCTGAATCCGGGCGACGGCGTTCTGGCGCCGAATCCCGGCTATCCGACCTATTTTTCGGTCAGCAATTTGGTTGGAGCGCGGATTATTCCCTACGATTTGAAAGAGGAGAACGGCTGGCAACCCGATTTTGGCGCTTTGGAAAGCCTTGATTTGCAGGATGTTAAACTGATGTGGACAAATTATCCGAATATGCCCACCGGCGCTCCGGCAAGCCGCGGACTTTATCAAAAACTTGTCGATTTCGGGCGCAGGCACGGAATCGTCGTTTGCAACGACAATCCATACAGTTTTATCTTGAACGATAATCCGTTGAGTATATTAGAGATAGATGGCGCGAAAGAGATTTGCATCGAGATGAATTCTTTGAGCAAATCGCATAATATGCCCGGCTGGCGAATCGCGATGTTAGCCTCGAATGCCCGTTTTGTGCAGTGGATTCTGAAAGTTAAGAGCAATATCGACAGCGGACAGTTCCGCCCGATGATGCTTGCCGCAGCCGAGGCTTTGCAGGCTCCCGCCGAGTGGTATTCGGCTATGAATGAGGTATATACGCGCCGCCGAAAAATTGCCGAAGAGATAATGACGACGCTCGGCTGCACCTTCGATTCGCGGCAGGCAGGCCTCTTTCTCTGGGGCAAAATTCCCGACGTTTACGCGGGCAGCGGACAGTTGGCCGACGAAATCCTTTACGGAGCCAATGTTTTCATCACCCCCGGCTTCATTTTCGGCAGCAATGGCGAAAGATACGTCCGAATCTCGCTTTGCTGCAACGAGCAGATGTTGGCGGAGGCTAAAAATCGGATTGCCGAAACTCAAAAACAGAGGCAAAGAAGTTGATTTTATCAATTATTTTTTATATCTTTGCACGCTCAAACGATATGCGGCAGTGGCGTAATGGTAGCCGCGCCGGCCTTAGGAGCCGGTGCTGAAAGGCGTGGGGGTTCGAGTCCCTTCTGCCGCACAAAAATCGTTTTTACCTCTTGCAATATCCCCGAAAATCGCAATACTCGCAAGTTTTTTCTACATCTGTCTGATAGAATGGTATTTGCGGATTAAACAATTCGGCGGCTTTCTGCAAAAAAGCGTCCTGAAATTCGCCGCAAATATCGCGGAAATCGGAAATCGGCTCCTTATTTATTACAACTACCGGCGAAAAATCGGAATTTTCGCGACTCAATTCTTGTATATACAACAGGGCAGGCAGCGTGGGAAGGCTCGAAATGCCTTTCCTGACAAGGATTGTAGAATACAAAAAAGTCTGGAAAATATGCGAAGGGCGGCCTTCTTTCGCCTCAAAAAGTTCGGAAATTTCGCGGAAAGTTTTAGCATAACCGCCTGTTTTATAGTCAAATACATAAAGATTTCCATTCTGCTCTTCCAGACGGTCGATGATTCCGCCGACTTTCAGTTTGACGCCGATTCCGGGCAACTCAAAAAAGTCGTAAAACCGTTGTTCGAGGCCGACCGTGCGGAAAGGAGCGCGTTCATAGTCGTATTCGAGCAGGTTTTTCAGCATTTTGCAGATTACGCGGTGGTTTATCATTTGCTCGCCGTTATATTGCTTCAAATAAACGTTTTCGCGCTTAAAATAGACTTCTTCAAAGGCTTTTGAAACAACTCTCTGAATTTTTAGGTCGCCATCGTTTTGCAGATAAACGGCAATCTGCTCTTTGGCCACGTTTTCTCCAAAACTTCGGTAAACGGCTTCGGCAGCGTGATGGAAGATAGTTCCGAATACCGAAGAATCCATTTCGTCGCTCATTTCTTCGGGCGCTTCCAAACCTTTAACTTTTTTGAGGTAAAATTGCAGTGGACAGTCGATGAAAATGTTTAATGCAGAGGGACTTAACGACCACGCGCCGGAATTTGTGTTGAAATCGTAACGCTCGTGTAAGGTGCGCATTATCTCGTCGGTTTTCCGGATGGACAGATTTTCGGCTTCCATCGGTTTTATGGCCGATTGCAGGCTGAAACGTTTTATTTTAATATCTTGGCTGACAAGCATTTGCAGCATAAAACGGCTCATTTCCGATTTTCCTGTTCCGTTTTTATCGACGCTGTAAACGAGCGTGATATTTTCAGCCCTTTGCAGCAGCCGGTAGAAATAGTAGGCATAAACGGAATCCTGCTTGTCGATTGTGTTCAGGCCGAGTTCGGAGCGCAAAAACTGCGGAATAAACGTGTTTTCGCCGCTGCTGCCCGGCATAAATCCTTCATTGACGCTCATTATCAGCAGGTTTTTGAAGTCCAAAGTGCGGGTTTCGAGGACGCCCATTATTTGCAAACCCTTGACCGGTTCGCCGTGGAAGGGGATTTGCGTAGTCGAGAGCAGTTTGCGCAGCAGGCGCAGGAAAGTTGGCTTTTCGAGTTGCATATTTCCCCCTGTCAGAAGTCCGTACAGCCTGTTCAGTATTTGCCACGCCTTGAAAATGGATTCCTGATAGAGGTCTTCGTAAATATCGCCGTTTTCGGCGTCGGATTTGAATGATTTACCAACCATTTCCGTAATGTCGAGCAAATATTTGCACAAATCTGCCGTTTTTTCGGGCTGTGTAAATAAAATATTGTTTTTCAGGAAATTAACATCAGGGAAGAAGATATTTTCTTCCGAAATTTGCCGTTCAATTTCTTCCGCTTCGGGAAAAACGAGGCCGGCGTAGGCGTGCCTTAATGCCTGCAACACAAACTTATAGCGGAAAACTCCGCGCGAAGCGGCGCCTTTCACTTGCAGGTCGCCAAGCAGACGGATAAAACTTGCAATCGGCGTCTGCATAACCGGAAATCCCATCGTAATATTGATGTTTTCGGCCTTTTCGGGCGAAACGGAGTGCATCACGAGCGGCAAAATCTTTTCGTTGCAAAGCACTATTGCCGAATCGGCATTTACCTCTGATGGAGGCAGTTTCAGCGAATCGAGCCATTGCGGGATGCTGCCGGCCTGTCCGCTTTCGGAAGGCGAGGCCAAAAAAGTGATGTTTTTCGGTGACGAAAAACTGTGCGAAGGCGGCTCCGGCAGCGCGGAACCGAAGCGGCGGATATTTTCCTCGATAAATTTTCCGGCGGGAAGTTTCAGATACCATGGGTCGTAATCCCAATAAAATAAAGCCTTGTCTTTCAAGCGCTTGAATAGAGTTTCCTCGCATTTGTTCAGCACGTTGAAACCGACGAAAGCGAATTGAGAGCCGGGAATTTCAAGATTCTCATTTTCAATCACATCCCGCATCAACATTCCGTCGTAGGCCATATTTCCTTTCCGCAGGTTTTCACGAAACGCGGTATAAACCTCGCCGAGAATGTTCCATACTGCCCAAAATTCTGTTTTCAGGCGGCTTTCGCCCGAAAATGCGCTTCCGAAGCGGCGGACAAGCGCCGCTATCTGATTTTCCGACAGATGGCCGAAATCGTCTTTCAGACGGTCTAAATCGTTGAGGTTGGAAAACAGCAGGCGGGCGTTAATCAGGTTTTTATCAATATCGTCGAAGTCGTTCAGCAAAATTTCGCCGAAAAAATAGAAATCGTCCAGAGTTTCGGTCGAGGGTTCCGCCGATTTTTCGTCGTGAATAGCGGTATAGACGCGGTAAAGTTCGCCAATCAGCCCCACCGGGTCGGCCTTGCGGAGCGGCGAAAGGCTTGCGAAAAGTTCTTCGACAGAGGTATATTGCGGCGTCCAAAGTGGCCGGTTCAGTGCGCGGTAGAGGTAATTATTGAAAAACAGCCTCGCGCGGCGGTTGGGAAAAACCATTACCAAGTCGGCAAGCCGGCCGCCGAACCGCTTGACAACATCTTCCGCAACCTGTTGAAGAAATGGGATTGAACTTATTTCAGACGTCATTTTTATTAATTTTACGAGCGTAAAGGTACAAAAAATAATAAAAATCCTTGCATTTTGGTATTGTTATATCAAAAAAACGCCGTACCTTTGCAGCCTAAATTTATTTATAAACTTATTTTTAAATGAAAAAGTTAATTTTATTGGCAGGAATGACTTTCCTGTTCGTTTGTTGCTCCAACATACCGAAAAACGGCTATCTTTTGGAGGGAAAAATAGGAAATCTGACCGACGGTACCGAAGTATATCTGAATTACGACGGCGAAGACGGACCGATTACCGATACCGCTTATGTTGTTAAAAACAAATTCGTTTTCAGCGACACGATTAGCGAACCTTTTTATGCGCGGATTTATGTGAACGGCGAAGGCCGGCCTGACTTCATCCAACTGTTCGTCGAAAAAGGCAAAATTCTTGTCAGCAGCCCCGATTCGCTCAAAAATGCAGTTGTCAAAAACTCGAAATTGAACGACGAAAACAAGATTTTCCAGGATGCTCAAAAATCAATTGACGAGGCGATGGCGGCTTTACAGACGGAATATCGCGAAGCGCCCGAAGAAATGAGGCAAGAAGGCTCGGAACTTATGAATAGACTCAACGCCGCCGCTGATTCTATCAATACTTTGCGCGAAGGACTTGCCAAAGATTTCTTCGATTCGCATCACGATTCTTACATCAGTTTGCTGATATTGCCGATGTTTGCCGGTTATTCGCCCGAACCCGCTTTTGCCGATTCGCTTTTCTCGCAACTTTCTCCCTCGATTCAGGCGACCAAAGAAGGCAAAAAATATGCCGCCCAGATAGAAGTTTGGAAAAACACCTCTGTTGGCGCTGTTGCTCCCAATTTCACGCAGAATACACCCGACGGAAAGCCGGTAAGCCTGTCTGATTTCAAAGGAAAATACGTACTCATCGACTTTTGGGCGTCGTGGTGCGGTCCTTGCCGCGGCGAAAATCCCAACGTTGTGAAAGCGTATAAACAATTCAAAGACAAGGGATTTGATATTCTCGGCGTATCGCTCGACAATGGCGAACGTGGCGGCCTCGAAAAATGGAAACAGGCAATCGTTGACGACGGCCTTGTTTGGACGCAGGTTTCCGACCTCAAATATTGGAATAATGACGTAGTCAAACTTTATGGAATAAGGTCAATCCCCGCTAATTTTCTGCTCGACCCCGACGGAAAAATTATCGCTAAAAACCTTCGCGGCGAAGATTTAACAAACAAACTTCAAGAAATCCTGAAATAATCGGGATTTTAAACCTGTATGCTCATCCCCTTTCTGCACGAAAACACAATCGAAGCCGGTTGCGACGAGGCAGGAAGGGGTTGTCTTGCGGGGCCGGTTGTGGCGGCGGCCGTTATTCTTCCGCCCGATTTCAGAAACGAACAACTCAACGATTCAAAGCAGTTGAGCGAGAAACAGCGCGACGCGCTGCGCCCTGTGATAGAGCGGGAAGCGCTGGCTTGGGCTGTGGCTTCGGCCAGCCCCGAAGAAATTGACGAAATAAACATTCTGAATGCCTCGATTCTGGCTATGCACCGCGCTTTGGACAGACTGAAAATCCGGCCTGAACATCTGCTAATCGACGGCAACCGCTTCAAAAAATACCAAAATATTCCCCACACAACTATTATCAAAGGCGACGGAAAATATCTGTCGATTGCGGCCGCTTCGGTGCTTGCCAAAACGCACCGCGACGAGTATATGCTCGGCTTGCACAGCCGTTTTCCGCAATATTCGTGGGATAAAAACAAGGGCTATCCGACGGCAGCCCACCGCGAAGGAATAAAAAATTTCGGGACTACGCCCTTTCATCGCGTAAGTTTTACGCTTTTGCCCGTAGAACGGCAACTTACGCTGAAATTTTAATACGCAATTTCAAATATTCTGTGGCCTTCTTCTGCAAATTCAGAAAAAAACCTTTTGGCATTTAAACTTTTCCCCCGGTAAAAGTGTTATATATAATGAAAATTATACACAATAAAATTTAAGTAAAATGAAAAAATTAAAACATTATGTGGGAACATTATCAGAGATTCTGAAAAGCGAGGGGAAATTCCGCACGGCAAGGGCTTACCGCCCGGCGCAAATCCGCCGTTACGAACGCTGGCTCGTCCGCCGGCAACTGGCGATGAACACCGTTTCGTTCTATATGCGGAACCTGCGTGCAATCTACAACCGCGCCGTCCGTGCAAACATCGTCGGCAAGAAACGGGAAAACCCCTTTTCCGGCGTTTATACCGGCGTCGCAAAAACCGTCAAACGCGCCCTGGCAGAGGCCGACGTTAAACGCCTGTCATCCGTCGCTTCCAACGTTTCTTCTTTTCATCCTGCGTTGCCGGCTTTGAAGCAAACAGAAGCCGAGGCGCTGCTGATTTTCCATTTTTGCCTGCTCGCACAGGGAATGTCCTTTGCCGACGCCGCTTTCCTGAAAAAGAAAATACTGCGCGACAAAAACATCGTTTACCGGCGGCGGAAAACCGGGAAAGACATCATCGTCTTCTACGACAGCGATTGCGGAAATTGCCAAAACGAACTGCACAAAATAATCGGCCGCTACAACCTGCTGAAAGACAATCGAATCCGCGTGATTTCCATTGCAGCGGACGTGAACGGCGGACTTTTTGAAGAAACGGCTCAAAAGATTGTCTGGCAGGACAATATTTGTGATTTTCGCGGTTTTGACGGCGAAAATTTTGTCAATTACGGCGTAGTCGGTACTCCCACGCTGGTTTTGATAGATAAAGACGGCATAGTCCGTGGGCGTTACGCGCGGATTGAGGAGTTGCTGGGAAAAAATTAGTTATTTGGTAATTTTTGTATGTTTAGTTTTCTATTGCCTAATATTTGACAAAAAAATGGTAGTTAGTTAGTTTAGTTATTAGTTAGTTAGTTAGTTTTAATATAGATGTGTGCACATCACTAAGTTTAGCCAAAACCTTTTTTATTTTTATGCCATATAACAAAATATTTGACTGAAATTTGAACAGATTTTTTAACTATGCAAAATATTATCGAAAAAAAATAAAATTTTTTCACCTAACTTATTGCAGAATAAAAAAATATTTGTAACTTTGCAGCCCGTTTCGTGCATTTTTGCGAAGGATTTTTGCGGAAATTATTGAGATTCAGGGAGGAAATGGCTCTTTTCTGAATGTTTCCCGAAGCGGATAAAACAATAACAAATTAAA
>JAISUN010000006.1 GCA_031272085.1 Dysgonamonadaceae bacterium
CAGATTGCCTCAATCAATTTCGCCTGTATGGGAAAGCCGACAACCGAGAATGTTCGGGTGTAAGCATTACATTCAACAAAGACTTCTTTGCAGACAAACCAAAATTAGCAACATCATCATTCACACTCGAAGGTATCAAGCCGAAAGGTAATGATATTGAAAACAAATCCGCCCTTTTCCGCTGTATGTATATTGACCCCAAAACAAAAAAATTGATTTCGGTAGGGCACAAAGAAGATTTTCTCTTATATAGAGAGGGCAAGTCTGAACCGCAAGTTAATGATTACAACGAAAAAATAAAGAATTTAATCGGAGACGTTTTCAAGGAGTTGGAAAAGTTGAAAGAACAATACAAGGACTTAGATGATAAGATATTATCGCAACTATTCCTCAATCTGCGTTATCTTACCAAACATGTTGCCTTTAAGGAGGAGCAGGAATGTAGAATCATAAAAATAAAAAATGTAAAAGACACCGAAGTCATAATGAGTGAAAACCGTCGGCAAATGCACTTGGAATATGTGGATTGCAGAAAATACGTAGAAGAAATCGTATTCGGCAAGAATGCTTCCGGTATGAATATTTTTCAAGACCGCTTGCTGCACGAGGGGCTTGATAAGATTACCTGCCGCAAATCGGACAATCCGTTTGCGTAACGGCTGGGCTTACGACATCGGTTTTGGCGGACTTGACCACGTTCTCGCATCGGGACGCAACGTTAATGTGTTAGTCGTTGATACAGCCGAAACTTTGCAGAGGAATCATAAGATTAACACTCAATCTTCATAATATAATCGCACATAAAAAAGCCGCATCCGCAGGGGAAATCGCCTTCACGAGCGATTGTCATTCCCAATTTCTTATAGAAGCCAACCGCCTTATTTTTGCGATTGACGTTCAACTCGATGGTAAATGGCTCCGGATGCAGGTTTTTGATATATTTTTTGACTTCTTCAAACAAATACTGCCCCGCTCCCTTGCCCTGCATTTCCGGAAGCACATAAATTTTCTGAAGATGGAACAAATCTTTATCTTGCCGCTCAATTGAAGCAAAGCCGCAATCGCGCTCTCCATCCGATAAAAGTAAATAAACCTGCCCTTCGTCCATCAGTTTGCGCGTATTGTCAGGCCGATACATCCAATCGAACATATAATCCAACTGTTCGGGCGACAAAATTTCTTTGTATGTTGCCGGAAATACTTGTAATGCAAGCGAATAAATCAGTTCCGCATCATCTTTATCTGCAATTCGTATTGAAAACATATTATTTATTTTAACTTTCACTGTCCGCAGTAAAAACGGCGGAATCGGCCGCTTTTCTACCGCGTATCCGTCCCCCAGAGCAGTTTTTGCCGCAAAGTTTCGTAAAAACTGTGGTTCGCGAGTTTTATGATTTTTACAGTAAAACCGGCTTTCCGTATCATAAACTCGCTGCCGGAGGGGAAAACGCGCGAACGGCCGTCGAGCGAAACCAAAAAATTGCTGCTTCGCGATTCGGCTTTCAGGCGGATAACGTAATCTTCGGGAATCACTAACGGCCTGACATTCAGCGAGTGAGGCGCTACCGGACTTAATACGAAATTTTTTGCCTGCGGAACGAGAATTGGCCCGTTGACGCTCATCGAATAGGCCGTCGAGCCGGTCGGAGTGGCCATTATCAGTCCGTCGGCCCAGTAAGTTGTGAGGTATGATTCGTTGAGCCATGTTTTTACCGAAATCATCGACGAGGTATCGCGTTTCAGCACGGCGATTTCGTTCAGCGCAAAATTGCTGTTTTCGGGGAAAAAGTGGCCGGGGTCGATTTCGAGCAGGCTGCGCTCTTCGAGGCTGTAATTGCGGGCGAAAATATCGTCGATAACCTGCTCTACATCGGCAGCATCGTTGTCCGCCAAAAAACCCAGATGGCCGGTATTTATGCCCAGAATGGGAATATCGCGGGCGCCTACCCAGGCGGCAGTGCGCAGGAAAGTGCCGTCGCCGCCGACGCTGGCTGCAAGGTCGGGTAGGGTAGTGGCTTCTTCCTCTATAAGCCCGTCTATTTCAGGCTTGTAACCGAAAGTTGAAGTTAAATAAAGGTAAAAATCGCTTTCCACCAGAATTTTCCCGCCGCGGCGGGTTATTCCGTCGAAAAGCCGGCGGATACATTCCTGTTTTCCTGTTTGAAACTTATTTCCGAAAATCCCGATTTTCATATTTCTATGTAGCGAATCAGTTCGTTTGCCCTGTTTATCAGCATTTCTTCGCTGACGAAACCGTTCTTTCCGCAGTAAATAACCTCGTAATCGAAGCGTGCCAGACTGCGGGCAACGGGCGTCGCATCTTCCAAATCGGTCTTCAACAGTATGATTTCGCTGTCTTCGCCCGTTTGCGAAATAAGGTTCAGCACCCGCGCATTGTTGGCTTCAAAAATATGAATCAGTTGCGAAAGAACGACCTCGCCCGGACTGCTTTCTATTGCGACGAAAGCGCCTGACAGAGCAGGATTCAGCAATGCGTCGAGGCTTTGCAGCAGTTTGCGTAAAGTTATCGCGCCCCGATATTCGCCATTGGCGCCGACGACCGGCAGCAGGTCGATTTTTTCCCTGTTCATCACGTGAAGCGCTTCCGGGATGGGGGCGTTTTCCGATATGGCAAACGGCAAATATTCAGCCGTTTTTTGCTCCGAAATGTCGATATTTGCGATTTCTTTACAAAACATTTTTCTATTTGAGATAAATAAATTACTTTTGTCTGAAAATTCAGGTGCAAATATAATCATTTATTTGCAAATTGGTAGAAAAACAAAAATAAAATTATTGATATGAACTTATTTCTATTGATTCAAAACGATGTTACGGGCGCCGTGAACGAGGCTGCTTCGACAGCCGCCGCTGCTACCCAAACCGTAGTTAAAGAAATGAATATCTGGGACTTAACGCTGAAAGGCGGTTGGATAATGATTCCTATCGCCCTGCTGCTTTTTATTGCGGTAGCCGTCCTCATCGAGCGGGCTTTGGTAATAAAAAAAGCCGAGAAGGAAGAACCTTCGTTTATGAGCCGGATAAAGGATTACATCCACGAAGGCAAGATAGAATCGGCCTTGAACCTCTGCCGTCTGACGAACACCCCTTATTCGCGGATGATTGAAAAAGGCATTTCGCGGATAGGCCGTCCGATGGGCGATATACAGGTGGCGATAGAAAATGTTGCCGACATCGAAATCCAGAAAATCGAGCGCGGTTTTACCTGGGTGGCAACGGCCGCCGCAGCCGCTCCAATGCTGGGATTTCTGGGAACAGTTACCGGTATGGTACGCGCATTTTTCGATATGGCAAACGCCGGCTCCAACGTCGATATTTCGCTGCTTTCGTCGGGAATTTACGAGGCTCTGATAACGACCGTCGCCGGCCTTATCGTCGGCATCATTGCGCTGCTTTCCTACAACTGGCTGATGGCGCAGGTTAACGGCCTCATCAACCGTATGGAATCGAAATCCATGGAATTTATGGACTTACTGAACGAACCCACAAAATAGGCAGAAATGGCTATCAAACGAAGACGACAAATATTAGCCGAATTTAGTATGGCTTCGATGACGGATATGATTTTTCTGCTGCTCATCTTTTTTATGATTACCTCGACGGTAGTCGTTCCAAACGCCATAAAAGTTTTGCTGCCGCAAAGTGCGCAACAGACTAATGCTAAACCGCTTACAAGGGTAACTATCGACGCCGGACTGAACTATTACGTAGCGTTTGAAAACGAGCGCGAACGCCAGGTTGATTTCGATGCGATAACTCCTTTCCTGACAGAATGTTACAACCGCGACCCCGAACTTTACGTAGCGCTTTATGCCGACGAATCGGTTCCGTATCGCGAAGTTGTGAAAATTCTGGATATTGCAAATCAGAATCATTTCAGGATGATTTTGGTAACTCGACCAAAATGAACGAGATACGAGAAAGAATAATAGGATATTCAGGCTCGGCGGTTTTTTGCCTGCTGATTTTTCTGCTGCTCTGGTTTACGGTTATCAAAACTACTGTAAACAAGCAGGAAATAGGCATTCCGCTGATTTTTGAAACGGAATTGCCCGGAGCCTCCGCCGCCCGCCTCGGACAAAGCGAGGAACAGCCCGCGCCTGCTCCGGCAGCCGAAAAGCCTGTTCCGCAGCCGGAAGTTAAGAAAGCGGTTCAAAAACCGGTCGTAAAACAAACGGCAAAAACGGCTTCAAAACCCGTGGCAAAACCGGCAATCACGCAAAATACCGAAAAAACTGCGGCTATCAGCCAGGCTGAACAGGAACGCCAGCGCGAACAGCAGCGTCAGGCCGCCGAAGCAGCCCGCCAAAAAGAAATAAACCAGCAAATAGCGGGAGCCTTATCCGGGAAATCGACAGGAAGCGGCTCAACCACAGGAACTTCAACCAACAGCGGAACTCCCGCAGGCAGCGCGTCTGGAAACGCCTCGACCGGCTCCGGCGGCACAAGTTGGGGCGGCACATGGGATTTGGGCGGACGCTCGCCCGTAGGCGGATTGCCGCGCCCTGATTACGCTTCGCAGACCGAAGGCAAAATTGTATTAAACATTACGGTCAATCCGGCCGGAAGCGTGATTTTCGCCGAAATAGGGCGGGGGACTACCATCGACAATGCCACGATGCGTGCATCTGCCCTGGCGGCGGCCAAACGCGCTAAATTTGAATCCGTTTCGGGCAGCAACAACCAGTCAGGAACAATAACTTACCGATATTATCTAAAATAAAAAATTATGAAAACAGCATTTATATTTTTAGCCGAAGGTTTTGAAGAAACGGAAGCAATCGCGGCGACCGATGTATTGCTTCGCGCCGGAATCGACGCCAAAACAGTTTCCGTAACCGGAAGTAAAACTGTCCGCGGTGCGCACGGAATCAGCGTTTTGGCCGACTTGGATTTCGCTGCGGCAGATTTTTCAAAGGGCGACGTCCTTGTTTTGCCCGGCGGAATGCCCGGAGCCTCCAACTTGCGCAGCCACAAGGGTTTGGAAGCGCTAATCCGCAAATATTATTCCGAAGGCAAAAAACTTGCCGCTATATGCGCTGCCCCCTTGGTTTTCGGCGAAATGGGCTTGCTCGAAGGCCGGAAAGCCGTTTGCTATCCGGGATTTGAAAAACATTTGAAAGGCGCGTCGATAAGCGGACAGGGAACGGTAATCGACGGCAATTTCATAACCGGCAAAGGCCCAGGATTTGCAATTCCTTTCGGCTTGGCGATAGTGTCGGAATTGCTTGGCAAAGCCGCTGCCGACGAGGTTGCGGCGGGGATGTTGGCGTAAAAAAATAATTTCCGGAATAATTTCAATACAAACCGGCAGTAAAATGGGTAAAACCATCTTGCTGCCGGTTTTTTTATTTCCCGTTTTTCTATAAAAATAGAAATAAAGAGCAGAAAAATAAGATAAAAATGCTAAAAAAACCTAAAAAAATGAAGAAAATAGCAAATTTTTCGCAAATTTTTATGAAAATACTTTAAAATCCAAAAAATCCATTTATATTTGCAGCCGCTGTTTTTAATAAAATGGCAACAAAAATGCTGAATTGCTTTCGATTTTTTAGTTGAAATGAGAAATTAATCGACTCTTTTTGAACAAATTTATTAGGAATGGCACAGATTGATAGTTTTTTTTAGGTTAAATTAAAAAAAAATTTTTTATGAAGAGATTAACTCTGTTTTTTGCATGCTTATTAATAAGCATTGGTTTGGCTTTCAGCCAAACCAGAACAATTACCGGTATCGTAATTTCCGAAGAAGACGGCGAACCGCTGGTTGGCGCCTCGGTGTCCGTGAAGGGAAAAAATCTGGGAACTGCGACCAACAGCGAGGGACGGTTTATTTTAGCAAATATCCCGACCTCGGAAAAATCCCTGATTGTCGCTTATTTGGGATTTGAAACGCAGGAAGTTGAAATTGAGAACGATTTGAGAATCGTGTTGAAGCCCTCCCATACAGCGCTTAACGAAGTCGTTGTAACGGCGCTCGGCATTTCGCGCGAGAAAAAATCGGTGGGAAGCGCTGTGCAGGAAGTAGGCGCCGACCTCATAACCCGGGGTGCGCAGATGAATCTGTCGAACGCACTTTCGGGAAAAATTGCAGGTCTGCAAATTACTTCGGCTGGCGGACAGATTGGGGCAGCCCAAAATATTGTTATCCGCGGCAACTCGTCGTTTGGAAGCAACACGCCTCTCATCGTTGTGGACGGAGTTCCGGTAACTAACGACAATCCTACGGGCGCTACCATCGACCTCGGTTCGGGAATTAACGACATCAACCCCGAAGACATTGAGTCGATATCCGTGCTGAAAGGCGGTTCGGCCGCCCTGTACGGTATGCGTGCCGGTAATGGCGTAATCCTTATTACCACAAAATCGGGAAAACGCGCTCCGGGAGTACAGTTGAGTTATACCGGCGACTTCACGGTTGACCAAGTTTACGGCTTACCGAAACTGCAAAACAAATACGGCCAGGGCTGGGGCGGTTCGGAATACGACTATAAACTCGCCCAGGAAGACGGATATACCGGCAGTTACGCCGATTTTGCAACGGGCGGATACGACGGCGGTATGGGATATTATTACGTTAACGGCGCTAACGGCGTGAACGACGGCGACGACGAATCCTGGGGGCCGCGCCTCGACATAGGATTGAATATTCCGCAGTTCAACAGCCCGATAGTCAACGGAGTGCGTCAGGCTACGCCCTGGGTTTCTCATCCCGACAACGTAAGCAGTTTCTTCGTGCCGGGAATATCGCAGAATCACAACATTTCGCTGCTTTATGCTTCCGACAAGGCCTCCACAAGGGCTTCCATCGGCTACCGCTCGCAAACGGGTACCGTCCCGAATACCAATCTCGACCGCTATTCGGCTTCGGTAAACAATACGTTTAATTACAACAAACACATCAGTTTCGACCTGGATATGAATTATGTTCATACCACCAGCGACAACCTGCCCGG
>JAISUN010000014.1 GCA_031272085.1 Dysgonamonadaceae bacterium
ACTTCCTCAACAAACGACGTGTCGATTTTTTCGCCTACCGAAACCGACAGCGTATTCATTTCGAGCGAGTCGGGGGACACTACTTTTTCGGCGAGAGCCTCAGGGTAGGTAGTGATTAGTGTTGAGTGATTAGTGTTGAGTGAGGAGTTGAGGCGGTTCAGGACATCGGTGCGGAGGATTTCCGATGCGGGGTCTTTTTGTCCGTAGCGGATGGCGCGGCGGAAACCGGAAGGAAAAAACAGTACCTGCGGATTTGCCTTTTCCACCTCCCCCCTGTGGGGGGCCGGGGGGGCTTCGTGGGGGGCCGGGGGGGCTGTTAACATCTGACAACAATCGTGATAAAAATACCCTGCCTCTTCCTCATCGTTAAGGATGCAGACAAAAGTTTTTTTCGCCTGTGCGAACAGCGACGACACAACGACACTCCCCGCCGAACCGGTTAATCCCGAAAGGTTCAGCGATGTTTTCCCATTCTGTTGCGCATCGAAATACGCACTTGCTTCCCGTATTTTAGGGTGGGAAGAATAGATATTTAATAAAGAGGAATTTTCCAATACAATCTTTTTTCTCAAAAACTCCTGCAAAATTAATAAAAATCTGCCAAAGACAAAAAAAAACACTATCTTTGCGGGATAAATTCATTCAAACAATATGAGCGACAGCATTGTTATTATCCCGACTTACAACGAGAAAGAGAATATTGAGAAAATTATCAACGCAATTTTCGCCCTTGAAAAGGAATTTGACATTCTCGTTATCGACGACGGTTCGCCCGACGGTACGGCCTCAATCGTGAAAAGTTTGCAGCGCACTTTTCCCGGACGCTTGAATATTGTGGAACGTCAAGGCAAACTTGGACTTGGAACCGCATATATAGCGGGATTCAAATGGTCGCTCGAACACGGTTACGAATACATTTTCGAGATGGACGCCGATTTTTCGCACAATCCGGCCGACCTGCCCCGCCTCTACAATGCCTGCTGCAACGAGGGCTCAGACGTGGCGATTGGCTCGCGTTACGTTACCGGAGTGAATGTTGTTAACTGGCCTATTTCCAGAGTTTTAATGTCATATTTCGCCTCGGTTTACGTGCGCCTGATTACCGGAATGAATGTGAAAGACACGACGGCAGGCTTCAAATGCTACCGCCGCGAAGTTTTGGAAACAATCAATCTCGACGCGATTCAGTTCAAGGGCTACGCTTTCCAGATAGAGATGAAATTTACGGCTTGGAAACTCGGTTTCAGCCTGAAAGAAGTGCCGATAATCTTCATCAACCGCGTGGAAGGCGTGTCGAAAATGTCGGGCGGAATATTCGGCGAAGCGCTTTTCGGAGTGATTAAACTTAAATGGGACAGCGTTTTCCGGAAAAAAAAATGAATCAAACAAAAAAAGGCTGCCTCGAAGGGCAGCCTTTTTCCTTTTCACCAAAAACAACTATTGAATAATCCTAAATTCTGTCCTGCGGTTTTGCTGGTGTTCGGCTTCCGAGCATTGGACGCCGTTTTCGCAACGGTTAACAAGGCGGGTTTCGCCATAACCTTTTGCTTCGAGGCGACTGCGGGAAATTCCTTTCGATACCAGATAGTTTACAACCGATTGAGCGCGTTGCTGCGAGAGCGACATATTGTAAGCATCGTCGCCGCGCGAGTCGGTATGCGACATAATTTCTATGCGGAGATTCGGTTTCTCACGCATCAGTTTTAAGAGATGCTCGTCGATAATTTTTTCAGATTCCGCAGTAAGTTTTGCGCTGTTGTATTCGTAGAAAATCGGAAGGATGTTGTTCGTTCCTACGAGATTGCAATCAACGGCTTCCCAAACGGTCATGCCGCCTTTCTTAACCAATTCCCTGCGGGTAACAGTCTTGCTGACGGCGGGAACAACTGTTTCTTCCACGCCGGCGGCCCGGTCAACTACTGTACGTTTGATGGTCGCATATTCGGCGGGAATATCTATTTCTTCTACCCGCGCAGGAGTTTTAACCACCTGCTTGCGGTAGGTGTCGTTCGTGCCTGCTTTTACGCTTTGGGAAGTAGATGCGGCAGATAGAAGCGTCGTAATAGGCACATTTTCAGTAACAGCCGGATGTTCGACATAACAGGCGACCACACAGTCGTCTTTGTTTGCCGAAGGGCAGTCGGCGAGTTGAGTGTATTCCCAGCGGCCTGATTTGGGTTGAGTTTCAATAACTTTGTTGCTCGAACCGAATTTTGCGGGAATTACAGTAAGATTAGTTTCGGGAGCCTTTTTTTCATAGGCTACATCTTCGTAGCCGTAAACTGCCGGATGGTAAACATACTTTTTGCTGGCTTCCTTCACAACTACGCGCTCCTCAATAACCTTGTAGGTAGCGGGAATAACTTTCAAAACCTTGTACTCTGGCTCGACTACAATAGTTTCGGTAACATCTTTGTACTCGTCGGGGACGATACATTTTACATAACACTTGCCCGGGTCGGCAGTGGCGGGCAAATCCTGTGCGTTAACAACAGCCGCTGATGATAATAATAAGCCTGCGGCTAAAAACAATTTAAAACTACTTTTCATAAAATTTACTTAAATTAAATTAAACATTAGTTCCACTCTAAGAGAATATTTCTTTTTATTCAATTATTTATTTGAAATAATATAAACCGGTATCAATTCCGTACCTTTTGTTATTACAATTCCAAAATTATCAGCCAAATCTTCTGTCATCAAGTTGTCGTAAAGGTAGTGAAAATCCCAATCATAACGCAGGCTGTTTTTGCCTTTGTACCAGTAAATTTTATTTTTTGCGCCACTCAACAGCACGGCAATTTCCGAAACGGTCAGGTTGTCGGCCTCTATTCTGTCCGCCCCAATCAAGTATGGATAAAGCGTTTCGCCCATATCAATTTGCGCATCATCCCAAAGTTTGTTTGCATTTTTTATATCCAGCAGATTGCAATCCATTTTCTTTTTTTCTGTCGCCACTTCAAACGTGAAATATTTTCGGATAAATTCTTCCGGATTTTGTTTTGCCGCCTGCATTTCTGCTGCCGGACAGGAAATGCTGATGCTGTAATTCTCAATGTTTTTCAGATTGACCTGAAACGGCGAGGCGCTCAAAAGATATACAAAAAAATCCAAGATTTTTCCTTTGTAATAAAAAGCGCCGTTTTCGCGATACATAACTCTTTCGGGCATCTCGCCGATTTTTTGTATCGTTACGCCTTTTACCGCCTTGCTTGTCAGGGTTTTAACATTTTCAGGCATAGTAAAAACGCTTTCGAGCCGTAATTTTTTATTGGTTTCCAATTCAGCAATTTGCCTGTCAATCATTTTGAGAGTGATTTCCGAAGGGTGTCCCTGAAAAAGGATTTCGCCGTTTGCATTCAGCATCAGGGCATAAGGGCGCGACTGGATGTTCAAAGCGTGAATCACGCCGTTCTGATTGTTGTCCTGCAACACTGCCAGCCGGATAGGGGTTGTTTCCAAATATTTTTTGATGGTTTCGGTGCGCTCGTCGCTGACAGAAACCACGAAAACATCGCCGGCACGCATTTTTTGAATGATTTCCATCTGTTGCGTGGAAGTAACGCAGGGACGGCACCATGTAGCCCAGACGTCAATAATTAAAAGTTTTTGATTTTTTAAGGGCGTAATTTGATTTTCGGAAATGATTTTGTCTATTACAAAACGGGGAATAAATTTATCGGCCAATATAGATACAAAGGGTATATTAGCAACGATAAGCAGTATTAGCGCGAATTTTCTTTCCATTAAATCAAGAGCCAAATTAGATGTTACACTGCAAATATAGTAACTTTTTTTAACTTATTCACACTTTTATACAATTTTTTTTCAAAAAAAATCGCTTTTTACTTCAAACTCTTAATCTGTTGCGGAAAATGAGCAATGTTTATTTTATATAAACCTGCAATAATTTGGCCGAGTTTTCGGCAAATATTTGCGGCAATCCGCATTCGGCAGGTAGCAGCACGGTTTCGCCGGCATTTATGTTTGTTCGATATTTTTCAGGGCTGAAAATCCGCGCTTTTCCCGCCAAGCCGATAAAAATCCGGAAAGAATCTGCGGCATTTTGAGGTATAAATGTTGTATTTTCTTCTATTTTAATAAGTTCCGTGGTGAAATACGGACATGATACAAGTTCGGTTTCTTCGCCATGAACTTTGTAATTCACTCTGTAATCGGGATATACGGCATAATCTATCGCATCTTTGGCCAGGGCGGTGTGCAGTTCGCGCGGCTTTCCGTCGGCGTCCTTGCGGTTGTAGTCGTAAATCCGGTAAGTTATGTCGGAAGTTTGCTGAATCTCGGCGATGAAGCAGCCGGAGCCGATTGCGTGAACCCTGCCGGCAGGCAGGAAAAACACGTCGCCGCCCGAAACTTCGTAGCGTTGCAGATAGTTGATAAAATCGCCTGTTCCCAAACTTTCGACGTACTGTTCTGGCGTAATTTGCTTCGCAAAACCGGAATAAAGATAGGCTCCGGGAGCGGCTTTGACGACATACCACATCTCGGTTTTCCCGGCCGAATTATGCCTTTTTTTTGCAAGTTCGTCGTTTGGATGAACCTGTATAGAAAGCGGAGTTCGGGCGTCGATAAACTTTATTAGAAGCGGAAAATCGGTTCCAAATTTTTCAAAAACCCGCTTGCCAAGCAGTTTTTCGCCGTATTGCGACAGCAGTTCGTCAAGCGATTTGCCTGCAAAGCGGCCCTCACTGACAACGGAAACATTGTTTTTTACGCCCGACAGTTCCCAACTCTCACCTATTCCGTTTTTTACAGACTCAATCCCCTTGAAGCGGCAAATTTCTTCGCCGCCCCAGATGATTTCTTTTAATATCGGCTTAAATTTCAGAGGTTCAAGCATTTGGCTTACAAAGTTTTGATGACCTCTTCAATTAGAAACGCGAGTTTAGGCTGCGCTTCGGCCGCGGCTTTCTGAACGTCTTCGTGGGTAACTTCCACAATTCGTCCCAGCACTCCGAGGTCGGTAATTATTGAAAACGCAAGCGTCCGCAAACCGCCGTGGTGAGCAACAATCACTTCCGGCACGGTGGACATTCCCACAGCATCGCCGCCAATGATTTTGAAATAATTGTATTCGGCCGGCGTTTCAAAAGTCGGGCCTTGGGTGCCGATATAAACTCCGTGTTGAAGTTTGATGTTGTTCCGGCGGGCGATTTCGGTTGTCCTGCGGCGCAATTCGCGGTCGTAAGCCTCGCTCATATCAGGGAATCTGACGCCGAGTTCCTCATCGTTTTTACCGCGCAAAGGATGTTCGGGAAAGAGGTTGATATGGTCGTCAATCAGCATTATATCGCCTATTTCAAAGGAACCGTTCATTCCGCCGGCCGCATTTGAAACGAAGAGATAGCGGATTCCGAGCAGTTGCATCACGCGAATTGGATAGGTAACTTCCTTCATCGAATAGCCCTCGTAGAAGTGGAAACGGCCTTGCATCGCAAGGATGGGTTTGCCGCCAAGTTGGCCGACAATCAGGTTTCCGCTGTGTCCCTGCACTGTCGAAACCGGAAAATGCGGAATTTCGGCGTAAGGGATTTCTTTCTCAACTTTTATCGACTTTACCAAATCGCCGAGGCCGGTGCCGAGGATGACGCCGATTTCAGTGTTGGCGGGTATTTTGGCTTTAAGCCAGTCTGCTGTTTCTCTTAAATTTTTCAACATGTTCGTCTATTATTTTAATAAATTTATCTTCCATTGCGTCGTTCAAAAACTCAATATCAATAGGAATGGTGTAAATGAAAAAACTCAAATACTCGGTAAATCTGTTGTTTTTCAGCCTTACCACATCCTTTTCGGTTGTAATTATAATTTTTTTCTTGTTATTTATCGCAAGAAATTTGTCCATTATATCGAACAAATCCCGGTCTTTATACTCGTAATGGTCGGGATAAATCATTGAGTGAAAATCGTTTGTGTATTCCAACAAACATTTTTTCAATGGTTCGGGATTAGCCAGACCGGCAATCATCATTACAGAAAAGTCATTGTTTTTCAGATCATTAAGGCAATAACACAAAACGGGATTTTCGTCCGGAAGCGCTCTTTCCAAAGCGTAATATCGTATTTTCGTATAAAAACAGTTTGCAGAATCGGGTTGCGATGCGTAATCCAAGTCTGCGGGACACTTTGTAATTATCTTTATATCAGCCCGTTTAGCGTTTTCGGCAGGCTCGCGCAAGCGTCCCGCGGGAAGCAGGCAATCTTCGGAAACCGGTCTGTTGTAATCCTCTAAAAGGATTGACAATGAAGGCTTTACGTAGCGATGTTGAAATGCGTCGTCGAGCAAAATCACTTCCGGCCGCCGGTCGTCGGGCAGCGCGAGCAGGCGTTTTATCGCCCGGCAGCGATTGGAATCGACGGCTACCGTAACATCCGGGAATTTCCGGGAAATCTGGCAAGGTTCGTCGCCGACAGTCAGGCTCGTAGAATTTTCGCCGGCCAGCACAAATCCTCGCGTTTTCCGCTTGTAGCCGCGGCTGACTACGGCCGTTTTGCGCACGCCTTCAAATAGCATAGCCAAATATTCGATGTGCGGCGTTTTGCCGGTTCCGCCGACTGTGATGTTGCCCACAGAAATTACCGGAACGTCGAATTGCTTCGAGGGCAGGATTTTCAGGTCGAAAAGTTTGTTCCTGACCCAAATTCCCGCTCCGTAAAGCCACGAAAGCGGCAATAGCGCTCGATTTATCTTAATTTTCTTTTCCATAATTTCGTTGTCTGACAACCTCGTATGTCAGCACCGCCGTTGCTGCCGAAACGTTTAGCGAAGCGATGTTTCCGAGAATCGGAATCTGCACCATTTCGTCGCAAATTCGCAGAGTTTCCATAGAAATTCCGCGGTCTTCGCTGCCGAGGACAAGGGCGGTCGGTACTGTATAATCGACTGAAATATAGTTTTTTTCTGCTTTTTCTGTCGCCGCAATAACCTGATACCCGCAATTTTTCAGGTATTTTGCCGCTTCGGTTATGCCCTGTTCGCGGCAAACGGGCAGGCTCAACAAGGCTCCGGCCGATGTTTTTACCGCGTCGGCATTTACCGAAACGCTGTTGCGGGCGGGAATTACTATCGCATCGACTCCGGCGCAGTCGCAGGTTCGGGCTATCGCGCCAAAATTGCGGACGTCGGTAATCCCGTCGAGCAGCAGGATTAGCGGGGTTTTGCCCTGCTCGAACAAAAACGGCACAATATCTTCGAGCCGCTGATAGGTAACGGCTGATATAAAGGCGATTACGCCCTGATGATTTTTGCGCGTCAAATTATCCAACTTGATTTTTGGCACCCGCTGGACCGGAATTTCGGTCGTTTTGACGATTCCGAACAGTTCGCGGGCGAGTTCGTTCTGCAAGTCGCGGCGAATCAATATTTTATCTATATCTTTTCCCGCCTGAACCGCCTCTATTACGGCGCGGGTTCCAAATATCATTTCTGTTTCTTTCATATTTCGAGTAAATTTTTAGCGTTTTCTACCGCGGCTTCTGTCAGTTTTGCTCCGCTTAAAATTTTTGCGATTTCGGTAATGCGCTCATCTCTGTTGAGCAATCGGATTCCGGTTTCGGTAGTATTTTTGGTTTCTTTCTTATACACAAGGAATTGCGAATCGCCTTTGGCTGCGATTTGGGGCAGGTGGCTGATGGCGATTACCTGCATTTGCTCGCCCATATCGTGCAGGATTTTGCCCATTTTGTCGGCTATTTCGCCCGAAACTCCGACGTCTATTTCGTCGAAAATTATGGCCGGGAGCGAGGTTGCGCCCGCAATCAAGGCTTTTACGCCCAGCATCAGCCGCGAAATTTCGCCGCCCGAAGCGGTTTGAGCCACAGAATGGAGTTCCACGTTTTTGTTGGCCGAAAAGAGGAAAGTTGCCTCGTCGCGTCCCGAAGCGCCGTAACTGCTTTTGGGCGAGATGTTTGCGGCAAAACGCATCGAGGGCATTCCCAGCATGCTGACATGTTCTACCAATTTTTTTTCGAGCATTGTAGCCGATTTTTTGCGGGTTTCGGTCAGTTTATCGGCAAGTAGAGCCATTTTTTCGTAGGCTGCGGCGGCTTCTTTTTCTAATTTTTCCAGAGTTTCACCGGAATGGGAAATCTCGCCGAGTTGCGCATCCAGAGTGGCGTGGAGGTCAATTAACGCCTCAACCGCATCTACGCGGTGCTTTTGTTCGAGCGAATAAATCAGGTCGAGGCGTTCGGCCACTTCCTGCATCCTTTCCGGCTGAAATTCAAGGCTTTCCTGACGATTTTCCACTTCGGGAGCGAGGTCTTTCATATCGAGATAGGCCGTTTGGATTCTTTCGGCGATTTCAGCGGCCGGAGCGTACATCCGGGCAAGCGATTGAGCGGTATTGAGCGCTTCTTTCAGGGCGGACAATACGCCGCTTTCGTCGTTTGCAAGCAGTTTTCCGATATTGTAAAGTCCCGTTTTTATTTCTTCGATATGGGAAAGCGTTTCGGCTTCGGCCTCCAATTCTGCCTGTTCGCCCGGCTTTAATTTGGCCTCGTCCAACTGGTTGAACTGGAAGCGCAAATATTCTTCCTCATCTCGCTTCCGTGCTATATCTTCCTTTAATTCAGCGATTTGTCTGTTCAGAGCGGAATATTTTGCATAGGCTGCGGAATATTCCTTTTTCAAATCGGCATTTCCTGCCAAAACGTCGAGAACCTGCAACTGAAAACGGTTGTCGGCCAAAAGCAGATTTTGATGCTGCGAATGAATGTCAATCAAAAACGAGCCGAGTTCTTTCAGCGCATTGAGGCCGGCCGGGGAATCGTTGACGAAAGCCCGCGATTTGCCGGAAGTCCATATTTCGCGGCGGATAATGCAGGTTTTGGCGTCGTATTCGAGGTCGTTTTCCGTAAAAAACTGTTCCAGATTGTATTCCGAAACGTCGAAAACGCCTTCAATCAGGCATTTATCCTCGCCCTGACGGATGGATTTTGCATCCGCCCGCTGTCCGAGAATCAGGCTTAACGCGCCGAGTATTATCGATTTACCTGCGCCGGTTTCGCCGGTTATCACAGAAAAACCTTTCGGAAAGTCTATTTCGAGATTTGAAATCAGAGCGTAGTTTCGGATAGTCAGAGATTGCAGCATTTTCTATTTTTTCAGAGGTTCCAATTCGTTTGAAGATGAAGGAAATACGCTTCGCAAGAGGTCGTAGAGGCTTTTCTTTTCCTCGGCGTTGGCCTTGCTTGCGGCGGCGACTACTTCTTGCAGTTTGCAGTCGGCAAACATTTGAAGCAGTATTTCGGTATTCCTGACCTGTTTTGTCGTTTTCAGGACAGGAAGCGCATTGAGCAGTGTAGTCCGCCCGCGGTCGGGATTTGCGGCCATTTCGTCAAGCGAACGGCGATGGTAGGTATATAGCATTTCGCGGTAGGGCTTGACCTGTTCGTCGAGATAGGCGTTTATGATGGACGAGCGGCTGCGGTTGTCGTCGAACGCCGACCATCCTGTCCATCCGGCCGATTGCGCCTGCGTACAGATATTGAGGGCGTTACGGTAAAAATATGTTCCGCCGAGAGGCGAAAAACTGTCGAAATCGAGAGCCAAAATCAGGTTGCAATAAAAAGCCAGAACGGCCACAAGATTGTTGTCAATCGTGGTTTGGACAATTTCGAGAGTTTGATTTTCGTTGTATTCAAATTCCACGTTCCGGTCGCGGTAATTGAGGATTGACGTGATGTAGGTCGAGTTGTAAACCGGCCGCCGCGCCTGTATGTAAAGTTCGGCTTTGAAACTTGTTTCCGTAACTTTTTCAAGCACGCTCAACGAAAAATTGCAGTCAATCCGCTCGTTTTTGGCGAAAGTTGCGCTGCTCCACTGGCTGTCGTTGATGAAAGCGGCCATAGCGCGTTCGAGCGACGAAAAGAGGGCTTGATTTGCGCTCTCTATGCGGTCGCTGTTCACTTTTACGGTCGCGTTCAACTCGACTGCCCGCGCGGAAACGAACAATCCAAGAAAGACGAATATTGCAATAAAGTGTTTCATAATGAAAAAACGTGAAATCGGACAAAATATTTTGCCCGCCTTCATTTAAAAAACGCCGCAAGTTAGCAAAATTTCTTGGAATAACAGCAATTTTTACGATATTTCTATATCAAATCAGATTTACTTTTTCGACCATTTGCGGTTATTCCCGCCGCAAACCGTAATTATATAGACGCTTTTAGGAAATGAGCCTGTGGAAATTGATACGGTTTTTAAAAATTACCGAATTGTATCATTTTTAGCCTTAACTTTCAAAGAATCAGGCTTTTTGAAGCCGAACATTTCGTAAAAATTATTGAAATCTTTCCGGAAAAGTATGCCCAGACCCTGCGTCATCTGCGGCGATTCGCTGAAATAGCGGTAGTTGTAATGGTTAAATCCTTTCAGGCGGATGTCGCCGTTTTTGGTCAATTTATATTCTATATCGAAGTCGCCGACAAGGGGTAAACTGCTCTGGTTGTTGCCGTTAATCATAGGATTATCGACATATCCGAAGTTGCCGTTGAAAATCAGGCGGTTGTTCAGCAACTGGCTCGAAAGCAGCAATTCGGCTTCCGTTGTGGTTTGCGCTCCCTCGTAGGAGTGGTGGAACTTTGTTCCGACCTGCAATTTATCGGTAATATTCGAGCCGAGCAAATTCAAAACCTGCGCCGAAAGCGAAGAAGTCAGCATAGAAATATCGCTTTGGCTTTCCGTCGTCGAGGCGTATTCCGGTTGTGTATAAAAGCGGCTGAACAGCATCAGATAAAGGATTTGGCGGTTCATCATATCTTCGGTGCGGATGTAACTCCTGACTTGCTGATTTAGTTCGGTCGATGCGCCGGGCAGGTCGAGGCCGAAGCCGATAGCCGGCTGATTGAGGGGGCCGGTAAGCTTCAGGATGCAATTAACCTGAACGTTTGTGCGGGCGCTTTGTTCGAGCAGCCTCTGGTCGAGGTCGCCGATATTGGCTAAAACGCGGTATCCGGCTTGCACATTGAGTTCTGCGGTAAAGGGGTCGCCGCGAAAAACGAGCGTCGAGCCTTCGCTGATGTCGAAATTCCGGAAAATGGCCTGCTGGAAACTGAAATTGTACTTTCCGCTCTCGATGCGGTAATTGCCCATAACTTTCAGCGGAATTTTGGTTCCGTACTGGATTTGCATATTTCCCTGCCCATTGCCGCTGATTTTATCGCCGGTAGCGGGGTCCATAATAATTTCTATTGCGGCTTCCTGATTGATGTTTACCGACAGATTCAGATTTACGTCGGTACCGGAGGGTTGCGCTTTGGGAACGGTTTTCGCGGTTTTTTTAGCGACGGCGGGCTTCGCATTTTTGGGCTGGACAAACTGGATAAAGTCAAAGTCCTCAATATCAGCCTCTTCCATAAAATTCAGCGTCATATTCGTCCGCTCGGTATTGCGCATCGAAACGTCGATATTTACGTCCGTTTCCGTTCCGCTCAATTTTACCGTCCCGCTTCCATAGGCAGTGCCGTAAAATAGCGGATTAAGATTCCGCGTAGCGTTGAAAACCAGCAAGTTATCGAAATTTACCGCAGCCTGAAAATGAAAATCCGAAAAACGGGTGTGGCGAACCGAGCCATTTGCTAATCCGGAATTGCCTTTTTCGTCGTAAATCCTTATGTTTTTGGCAATTATCTCGTCAGGATAACATTTTATGGAATCGGTAAACGAATAGTAAGTGTTCAGAAATTCTACTCCAAAGCGGCAGTTGCGGGCAAAAACGTCGCCTTCGACCGTCGGGTCGTTCAAATTGCCGAACAGACGCAGGTGTCCGGACAGTTCGCCGCTCAAATTTTTCGCAACCTGGTCGAGATATTTCCGCAGGAAGCGAGCATCGGCGTTCCGGGCGTCGAAATCTATCGAAAGTTCCTCTTTCACAGGGTAAATGATGCCGTTCACAAGCACGCGGCTCGAATCGTTTTTTATAACGATTCCGTCCATCAAAACGCCCTGATTCTGGTCGTCCCAGGTACCGGTCAGGTTCAGGTTCCCGAAAACGGCGCTGTTGAACGAAAAGTTCTTCACATCAAGTTTTGTCGATAGTTCGCGCGTTTTGTAAACGTCCCTCACGTGAACGTAGCCGGTTGCAATTCCGCCAAAATCTAATGCTTTGATATTCAAAGAATTAAAAATATATTTCAAATCCACTTCGTTCAGTTCGACCAACATTCGCTCGTTCGGGTCTTGCGAAACGGCGCCGTCAATCTTCACAAACTGCTTATTATGAGCGGCTTGTAGATGTTCAATTTTAATTTTCGTGCGGTCGATGATGATTTTTGTAGGATTCAGTTTCCAAATCGAATCGTTGAAAACCATTTCCGAGCGGTCAACCTCGTTTTCGGCACGCAAGGAGTTGTCGCCGGCATCCGAAAAACGGGTTGCAAGGCTGATTTCGCCTTTGTAAGCGGCTCCGTCGCGGTTCCATCGGATTTTTGTTTTCAAAACGTCGTCGGCAGCATCGGATTTCAGATTGATTTTCAGCAGGTTATCGTTTTTTTGCAAAACCGTTCCGTCAATTTGCAGGCCGGCCTGCTGCCCGTCGGCATTCAGGTTCAGCGCCACGTCTTGCAGGTTGCTGCCGCCCGCTTTCATCTGCGGAATCTCGGCTTTCAGCACAAGATTGCCGCCAGAACTGCTGTAATTTCCCGAAATCCGGCTCTGTTCGCAAATGGCAAAAGGCAGGCCGAAAACAGCCGCCAGGCCGCTTGTATCCTCAATCTTGAAATCGAAAACAAAATCGTCGCCGGCAAGCGGTTTTTCCTGCTCTGACTTTTTGTATTTTGCTGATTTTCCGCGCTTTACGATTTTTTCGACCGTTTCTGTTTTTTCGACTGACGGCAAATATCGGGCAAGCGTATTTTTCAGGTTTCCGGCAATGGATGAAAAAGTATAATTCCCTGTTATTGAGCCGTTTATAATATCGGAAACGATATAAATTTCTTTTCCTGTGGCAAGGCTGTCGGCTGCAATGGAAATGCTGTCGAGTTTCAAATTGCCGTTTTTGGCGCGGAAATTGAGGCCGTTGATTAGTGCCGAACCGATGAAATTATCGGGATTATCGCCGCTGAAATCGGCGCTGACATTGAAAGAAAGCAGCGAATTTTCGAGATTTTTTGCCAAATTCAGTTTGTCGAGCATCAAGCCTTCTACCGCGGCATTGAAGCGAAATTCGGAGTTTTTGCCGTTGAAAGCGAAATCGCCGTTGCCATTGATTTTCCCTTCGGGACTGTTCATCTGGAAAAGTCCGTTGAAAGATGATTCCGAAAAATCGCCCTTGAAAGTAACATTATTGTAGGTATATCCCTTATACACAGCCTTTTCGATATTAGCGTCAAGGTTTCCCGCAAATTTTTTATCCTCATTTTCTGCCGCATCGAGCGTGATATTGAATACAAAATCGCCAAAATCGCGGCTGTTCATCAGTTTTTCAAGATTGAGGCCGTCGGATGAGATTTTTCCGGAAATAAAGTTCGTAACTGCCTTACCCATTGTGATATTCGCTTTCAGTCGGCCGACCGAAGAATTTAAAATTCCCCAGGCGGTCAGGTCGCGGGGCTTGCCTCGAAGGCTGCCCTGAAAGTCGAGTTTTCCCAGATTGAGCAGATTTTCCGGCAAACTGACAGGCTCTTTGCTGAAATTATTAATCAGCCTCTCGACGCCTTCCATCGTGAAGTAAGACTCGTCAATCATACAGTTCATCGATAGTTCCGATGGGTTCAGCAGGTCGTTGAAATGAGCGTTTGCCCTCAACATTCCCTCGTTGAAAAAGCGGAAATACAGATTTTCGACATTCAGGTTGTTCAGCGAACCCGAAAACTCGCCCTCTATCGAAATATTATCGTCAAAATTTTCCAATGCAGGAAGAAAAATGCTCATTTCCTGCGGAAAAATCTGCGAATTTTCGATTTTCATTTGGACGTATGTATTTTTCCAGTCCGGTTTGTCGTCTTTTTGACGCGAGTAATCTGCTAAAATATTGGTAATCAATATGTTTGATTGAGCAGATTTTACAGTAATTTTTTCGATTTTCGCCTTTTGTTTGTCGGCCAGCAAATCGAAATTCAGTTGTTTGATTTTCAAGCCCGATTTTTCGACTGTTTCGAGGCGATCAATACCCATATCCAAAGAATCGCCTGCAAAATTGCGGATTTTAATATTTGCCGCTATATCCTTGAACAGCAAGTCTTTGGCGTTAAAACGGCCTTCGGTTTTCGCTTCGCTTTTCACCCGGTACGAAAAAGTTCCGGAGCGCAGGTCTATATCGCTTATTTTCAGGTCGATAGTATTATCTTTAATGCTGTCTTTTGTCGAGAAAGCGTCGATAATATACTGAATATTGAGCGGCGAATCGTCAGTTTTTTTTGTCAAATTTACCTGAAAAGCAAATAGTTGCACCGAATTTACGTGCCACTGGTTTTTCAGGAGCGGCATAAGGTCGAGGCCGGCTGAAATTCGCTTGGCATAAAGAAGCGTGTCTTTCGACTGGTCTTCCATATAAACGTCGCGCAAAATCAGGCTGTTGAACATTCCGAGGTCGATTTGCCGGATTTCAACCGCAGTGTGCAAGCGGTTTTCGAGATACGAAGATACTTTTTTCGATATTGCTTCCTGAAAAAAGGGCGCACGCAACAAAGCCGCCGGAAGCAGGTAAAAAACCGCCCCAAGCAACGCTAAAATCAATAATATCCGCTTTACGTACTTCATCGTTTAAAACGCAAAGGTAATAAGACATTTGCGTATTAGAAAATTTTTTCCGAAATTTGCACAATTTTTAACAATGAATAAGGTAATTTTAGGCATTGAATCGTCTTGCGACGATACTTCGGCGGCTGTAATCCGCGACGGCGTGCTGCTCTCGAACGTTATTGCGAGCCAGAAAGTTCACGAGGCTTATGGAGGCGTTGTTCCCGAATTGGCGTCAAGGGCGCATCAGCAGAACATTATACCGGTTGTCCACGAGGCTATCCGGCAGGCGGGAATCAGTAAAAACGAACTCTCGGCGGTGGCTTTTACCCGCGGCCCCGGACTGCTCGGCTCGCTGTTGGTGGGCGTTTCGTTTGCCAAGGGGCTGGCGCTTGCTCTTGACGTTCCTATGGTTGATGTGAACCATCTTCAAGCGCACGTTTTAGCGCATTTTATCAAAAAAGACGAGGCGGACAATTCGCAGCCATCTTTTCCGTTTCTTTGCCTGTTGGTTTCGGGCGGAAATTCGCAGATAATCCTTGTCCGCAACTGGAACGATATGGAAGTCGTAGGCCAGACTATTGACGACGCGGCCGGCGAGGCTTTCGACAAGTGCGCAAAAGTCATCGGACTGCCTTACCCGGGCGGCCCCTGGGTGGATAAACTTGCGAAAGAGGGAAATCCCGACCGTATCCCGCTGAACAAGCCTCACATAGCGGGTTACGATTACAGTTTCAGCGGCCTGAAAACATCGTTTCTGTACTTTTTGCGCGACAGGCTGCAAGAAAATCCGAATTATATTGAAGAAAATAAAGCCGACCTTTGCGCATCGCTGCAAAAGACTGTCGTAGAAATACTTATGCAAAAACTTCGGAAAGCGGCCAAAGACCTGAACATCAGGGAAGTTGCCGTTGCAGGCGGAGTTTCGGCCAATTCAGGCTTGCGGAAGGCGTTTGAGGAACACGCCGCCCGCTACCGCTGGAAAATTCATATCCCGCCCTTCGCCTTCACGACCGACAATGCGGCAATGGTAGCGATGAGCGGGTATTTCAAATATTTGGCGGGCGATTTTGCAAGTATGGATTGCGTGCCGTTTTCGAGAGTGGAAATTTAGGATTTTATGAAATAAAAAATAGGGGAAAATTTAAATTTCCCCTTTTGAATAAAAAATCTTCGTAGGAATAGCCAGGATTTTCGTAAATCCTTTGGCGTCGTCTGGCGTCCAGGCCTTGTTGATTTCGCCGTATTCGCCGAAATCGGTTTTCATCAGGTCGTATTTGCTTTCTACGCCGACAAGCGTGTAGCCGTAAGGCCGCAGGCGGATTTCAACCTCGCCGCTGACGCGGTTTTGCGAATGAAGCAGAAACGCCTCCATATCGCGCATCACGGGTTCGAGATATTGCGCCTCGTGGAGGAACATCCCGTACCAGGTGCCGATTTGGTCTTTCCAGTATTGTTGCCACTTGCTTAAAGTGTGCTTTTCCAACATTTTATGGGCATTGATAATGAGAATCGGAGCGGCGGCTTCAAATCCTACCCGCCCTTTGATGCCGATAATCGTGTCGCCGATGTGCATATCGCGACCGATGGCGTAGAGCGAACCGATGCGTTCAATTTCCTGAATTGCAGCCACTTTGTCCGCAAACTTCTTGCCGTTGATGGTCGAGATTTCGCCTTTCTCGAAGCCGATTTTCAGCGTTTCTTCGCCCTGCGCCTGCAACTGCGACGGATAGGCTTCTTCGGGCAAAGTCTGTTCGGAGTGCAGCGTTTCTTTTCCGCCGATGGACGTTCCCCAGAGGCCTTTATTTATGGAATACGCCATTTTTGTGAAGTCGGCCTCGTAGCCGTGCTGTTTCAGGTAATTTATCTCGTATTCGCGGGTCAGCGTCATATCGCGGGTTGGAGTGATGATGCCGATTTCGGGGGCGAGAACGTCGAATGTCAAATCAAATCTCACCTGGTCGTTGCCTGCTCCGGTCGAGCCGTGGGCGACGTAATCGGCGCCGATTTCCTTGGCGTAGCGGATAATGGCAAGCGCCTGAAAAATGCGTTCCGAACTGACTGAAATGGGATAAGTGCCGTTGCGCAGCACGTTTCCGAAAATCATATAGCGGATGCTTTTTTCGTAATATTCCTGCGTAATATCGAGGTTTACGTGCTTTTTTACTCCTAATTTATATGCGCGTTCTTCGATTTTTTTCAAATCTTCGGCATTGAAACCGCCGGTATTTGCGAGCGCGGTATAAACTTCGTATCCTTTTTCCTGCGAGAGGTACATCGCGCAAAACGAGGTATCAAGCCCGCCGCTGAATGCTAAAACAACTTTTTGTTTCATCGTGTTTATTTTAATTTATTAAAAATCAATTTTTTATAGCCTGTTTCATAGGGTCCCAGAGCATAGCCGTACAAATGCAGTAGCGGCGATTGGTGCGTTCCAGAATATCGTAATTTACGCAGCCGCGGCAACCGCGCCAAAAAGCCTCGTCGTCGGTCAGGTCGGCAAAAGTTACCGGCACGTAGCCGAGTTCGGTATTCATTTTCATAACTGCGCTGCCCGAGGTGAGGCTGAACAGTTTAGCGTCCGGCCACAGCGTCCGCGCAAGTTGGAAAGCCCTGAATTTGATGCGTTTAGCCAGTCCCTGCGCCCTGAATTTTTCGGAAACTATAAGTCCCGAAGTAGCCACAAACTGCTTGTTTCCCCAAGATTCGATGTAGGTAAAACCGGCAAATTCGCCGCCGCAAAGCGCAATAACAGCCTTTCCTTCGCGCATTTTCTGCTCGACGTATTCGGGCGAACGCTTGGCGATTCCGGTGCCGCGCACCTTGGCTGCATCTTCGATAGTTTGCAGAATCACAGGCACATACGGGATATGCGCCTCGCTTGCCACAAGAATTTCTATTTCTTTATTGTCCATTTTTCAAAGTAGGAATTGTTAAACATCGCTTAAAATCTGGGATAAAACCGTAGAAATTTCGCCTCGTCCGACGCCTTCGCGCGGAATCAGAAGAATCGTATCGTCGCCCGCAATGGTTCCCAGCACAGTTTCGTGGGCTTTGCCGTCGATTTCGGAAGCAATGCCGTTGGCATAGCCTGGCCGGGTTTTTATAACGCACAACTGCCCCGAAAAATCGTAGGACACAAATCCGCGACGCAGCAGTTCGCTCTCCCCCTGTCCGGCAGCAGTCCGGTGTGAAAACAAGTTTCCTGTCGGAAGCGAATATGCGTAATTGCCCTTGGAATCGGGCATTTTCACGATTTTCAAGCGGCGGATGTCTCTCGAAAGCGTTGCCTGCGTGGTCGTAAATCCCTGCTTTTGCAACATCTTCAAAAGTTCTTCCTGACCGGAAATTCGATTTTCCCCAATCAGGCGTTGTATAGCCAACAGTCGTTCAGATTTCATGATGAATATTTATTCAAATGCGCTGCAAAATTATACATTATTTTTGAAAAACAAGAAAAAATATGGGAAAAGTTTAAATTTCAATTAAATATTTTGTTATATGGCATAAAAATAAAAAAGGTTTTGGTTAAACTGCAAGCCGCAACGCGGCGCAAGCATTGCGGCTAAATCCACCAAATAACTCAAATTATAACGCAAAAATGTATAAAAATCGGTAAAATTCTGAAAATTACTGAAAATTGCACTTTTTTGAATTATAATTTTACATAAAATTTTTTAAACTACCTTATCTTTGTGTAAATTTTTAATTTATAAATTTAATTTGTTATCATGAAAAAGTTTACTTTATTTTCTTTATTTTTAGTTTGCAGCCTCGCATTCAGTTTTATGCAGGCGCAAAGCGTTACCGTTCCTGACCCGGGTACGGTTTATACCATTAAGCAAATTGCATCGGGGCGTTATTTGACGCGCTCTTTAGGCAGCAGCGCTCCCGTTATTAAAGTGGCAACTTCCGACCTCGACCAGCAGTTCCAGTTTGTACCGGTGGCCGGCGTGGCAGATACTTACCAAATTATGTGCGTCGGATACGACGAATATTTGGCGCGTTTAGACGCCGGTAACACATGGACGATGTCGTGGGTCGCCGACCCCAACAATGCGGGTAGTTGGCCATCAAGTACTATTGCCGACCCAACGCAAAACGCCCAGTGGCAGATTGTGAACGAAGGTACTTACGTTACCATCAAAAATGTTGCAGGCGGCGCTTATATGGGTACTGATGCAACGAGCGACAATTCTTCTACTTATGCCAACAAGGGCGAAACAGAAGAACGCTCCAAATGGATTATTGCTGTTGCCACAGGCGCAGTGGACAAAGAGCCTCTGCAAATCCTGTACGACGAGGCAAAAGCCCTGTACGACAACACGTCGGAAGGAACCGGCTCCAACCAGTATCCTGCCGATACTCGCGCCGCCCTTGCTTCCGCCCTTACCGCTGCTTTGGCTGTTTTGCAGGACGACGGCGCATATCAGGAGGATGTTAACGACGCCTTGGCCGTGCTTACCACTGCCCTTGCCGCTTACCGAGCATCGGTTTATCCTTTCCAGCCCTCAACTTCGGCTACCTACTACATCGAACATTCGAGCGGATTTTATTTTACCGGCAGTTCAATAGCCACCGCTACTTATGCTGAGGACCAGCAGTTTAAGTTTGTGGCTGTCGGCAATAACTATTACAATATCCAGCCTGCCAGCGACGCCAGCAAATACCTCACACGTCAGGACAACGGCTGGGATTTGGGATGGGGAACCGATGGAACTGTCAGCACCGCACAGTTTATTATGAGAAGCACAGGAACCGGATATTACACCATCCAGTGCGCCGCTTTGACAGGCGGCAAAACCGAACCCGCATGGTTTATGGGAACCGATAACAACACTTCGGGCAGCAGCGTTTATATCGACAAAAACGGCACCGACGGAAAGCATTACTGGAAAATTATTGATATTTCGACGGTTGCAGTTGTTAAAACCGCTCTTGAAGATGCTGTTGCCAAAGTTGCAGATTTCTTGCAGTATGCAGTTCGCGGCGACGGCGCCGACCAGTATCCTGCTACCGAATACGACGCTTTGACGGCTGCCCAAATTACCGCTCAAACAGTACTAAACAACAGCAATGCTACGCAAAAAGAAGTCAGCGATGCAACTACCGCATTGAATAATGCGCTGGCTGCATGTATAGCAGCAGTTAAACCTTTCGCCCCTGATTTGGCAAAAACCTATGCCATTATTCATTACAGCGGGCTGTATCTCAACGCCTTGGCTTACGAAGAAGGCAGCATTGCCAACTGTATCGACCTGCTCGAAAGCAATCAGTCCGACAGCCAGAAAATCACTTTTGCTGCAAGCGATGTAGCCGATGCTTACACAATTTCCATAGCCTCTGTGCCGGGCAAATACCTGACCCGCTACACCGGCCTGCAATCCGGCAGTACGACTGCTTACGACGATTACAAACTTGTTTGGGGCGACGATGCAACTTCGCCTTACGCCAAGTATGAAATGAAACGGGTAGGCGTTCAGAATTACTATACAATAAAATGTATCACAGCAGGTCCGCAGCGTTCAAACTCGTATTTCGGAACCGACGATACCAACAGCGGAACCGGAGTATATGTCGATAAAACCGGAACAAGCACCAATCACTATTGGAAGATTGAGGACTTTGACGGAACCGCTATTAAAAACATTGTCAAAAATAATGTTTTGGTTTATTCCGGCAAGGGTATGCTGACAGTCGCCAATCTCGAAGGCACAAATAAGGTTTCGGTTTACAGCATATCCGGACAATTGATTTCCACTCAAACAGGCGTTTCCGGTCAATACACGAAACAACTCCCGCAGGGGATTTATATTCTTGTAGTTGATGGCGCAACGCAATACAGAGGAAAAGCAGTTGTAAGGTAAAATCGGTAAATTTTAAACTTTCCAAGTTTTCAAAACTTGGAAAGTTTTTTTACTTTTTATTTTTTTACCTGTTTTTTTACTTCAATCTTCAATTCTAAAAATGAAAAACTCAAAATTTATTTTTCAAATAATATTGTGTCTGATACTGTTATGTTTTCCCGCAACCATTTTTGCACAGAAAACAGTTAATGTATCGGGAACAGTTACCGACGAAACGGGCGAAACCCTGATAGGCGCCTCCGTAAGCATCAAGGGAACGAAAAGCGGCACAGTAACTGATATAGAGGGTAAATATAAACTTACATGTGCAGCAAATGCCACATTGATAGTCAGTTATATCGGATATGAAGAACAGGAAGTATCGGTAAACGGACGTTCGGTGGTTGATATTCAGATGTCTTCAAGTGCGCATGAACTCTCGGAAGTCGTCGTTTCGGTCGCTTACGGCACGCAGAAAAAAGTTACGCTTACCGGCGCAGTCGGCGTGGTCGGCACCGAAGATTTGATAAAAATGCCGGTCGCCAACGTTGCCAATATGCTTGCCGGTTCAACGCCCGGTATTTCCACAATTTCCTATTCGGGACAGCCCGGAGCCGATAATCCGGAAATTTACATCCGCGGCGTATCAACTTTCAATTCCGACGCCTCGCAACCCCTGTTTTTGATTGACGGCGTTGAGCGCGATTTTTTCCAACTCGACCCGAATGAAATTGAAAGCATTACTATCCTGAAAGACGCTTCGGTAACGGCTGTTTACGGTATCCGGGGCGCAAACGGCGTTATCTTGGTAACGACAAAACGCGGCGCCGAAGGACGTGCAAAAATCAGCGGCACCGTATCTTACGGCGTTCAGCAGGCGACACGTCTGCTCGATTTTGCCAACGCTTACGAATATGCCATTTATAAAGACGAAGCGAATTATAACGACTACGGAACTTATCTTTTCCGTCAGGGCGCAACCATAGAGGAAGATTTGAAAAATCCGAATACGCCCCTTTACCAGATTAAAAACCACACCAATCCGCTGATTTATTCCGATACCGACTGGATGAAAATGATTCTGGTAGATTTGGCTCCGCAAACGATTTCTAACGTAAACGTTTCGGGCGGAACCAAAAAAGTCCGTTATTTTACTTCAATGGGATTACTTACCCAGGACGGTATTTTCAAAAATTTTGACAACAGTTACAATCAGAATTTTTATTATAACCGCTACAATTACCGCACCAATCTGGATGTGGATTTTACAAGCACTTCCACCCTGTCGCTGAATCTCGGCGGACGGCTCGAAGAGCGCAACCGTCCTATTTCGGCAGAAGACCAGCAGCAGTTGTTCCGCCAGATTTACTGGGCAAATCCGCTATCGGGCGCAGGCATTGTGGATGGAAAATGGATTAAGGCAAACGAGAATTACACAAAAATAGGGGGCAGCGACGGTTTGACGCCCTATTACGGAAAAGGTTTCCATTACGAAATCGAAAACGTACTCAATCTCGACCTTGCTTACAAACAGGATTTGAAAATGATTACGCCCGGATTGAAATTCAACTTGAAAGGCGCATACAATAGCGGAAACGTACAGTCGAAAGAACGTACTACATCCATCGAATATTACATCCCGACCAAGATGTCGGATATGCCCTGGCTCAATCCCACGCCGGAACAAGCTGACGAGTTAGTGCTTGTCCAGAACGGGACGCGCGGCACGTTGAGTTACTCCGAAGGCAAAAGCGCATGGCGCAACTGGTATGTTGAAGCCGGATTTAATTACAACCGTGTATTCAACAAGATACACGACGTAAGCGCAGTGTTAATCGCCAATCAGAATGTAAAATATTATCCGTCGGGAAGTTATCCCGGAGTTACCAACAGTTATGCCGGACTTGTAGGTCGCGTAACATATAATTATAATTCAAAATATTTGGCCGATTTCAGCGTTGGATACAACGGCTCCGAAAATTTCGCTTCCGGACGGCGTTATGGACTTTTCCCCGCCGGTTCAGCCGGATGGATTCTTTCCGAAGAAAAGTTTTGGGGCGACCATAATCCGTTCTCTTACTTCAAAATCAGGGCGTCGTTTGGAATTGTGGGCAACGACCGCGTTTCGTCGAGCGACCGCTTCCTCTATTTGCCGGATACATGGCTTCGATACAGCGGCGACCTCAATTCGAGCAATACCGGCTACACCTACAACTTCGGAACCGGCAGCACTTTCCAGCCCGGTGCAACCGAAGACCTTATCGCAAACCCGCTCGTTACATGGGAAAAAGCCTACAAGCAGGATTACGGTTTAGATTTTAATATGTTTAAAGACCATTTGTCGGTTACGCTCGATTATTACTACGAAAACCGGAAAGATATTCTCTGGACTGCCGAATCAGCCTCAGTTGCAAACGGTATGAGTTTGCCGAAACTGAATCTGGGAAAAATGCGCAATCAGGGTATAGAACTTGACTCGAAATACAACAATAAAATTGATAAAGTTAATTATGCCATAAAATTCAATGCGGCATATACCAAAAACGTTATCGTTTATATGGACGAGGTACTTTCGCCTTACGCCCGCGCCAACCAGACCGGACATTCGCGCGACCAGAATTTCGGGTACGAAGTGCTGGGATTCTACGACGCCCGCGATGGCAGCGTGTGGTGGAACGGCAAAAAAGTCGATGACGGCTCGCATATTGCCGACCAGGCCGGTTACGAACTGCAATCGGGCGATGTGGTTTTCAAGGATTTGAACGAAGACGGCGTAATCAATTACGACGACCTTACCGCTATCGGCTATCCGAATTATCCGCTCCTGAACGGCGGTTTGACATTGGAACTGCGGTGGAACGGCTTTGACGTAAGCGCGATGTTTACAGGCGCTACGCTCACTTCGCGAATGTTGTCCTCAACCTTCCGCGAACCGCTCGACGAAACGGGCGACCGCGCATTGTTGCAATACCAGTATGACTATCGCTGGACTTCGTCAGAAACGACAACCGTGAATACGCTTCCACGCGCTTCGGTCAAGAGCCGCTCGAACAATTATCAGGCATCGTCGCTCTACATCCGCGACGCTTCGTATATTCGACTGAAAAATATCCAGATTGGATACAATTTCAATGCGCCTTTTATGAAAACAATGGGAATGAAGCAATTACGGGCATATATGACCGGATATAACATTTTCACTTGGGACAAATTGAAAGTCTATGACCCGGAAATGTACACCCGCGAACGCTCCGACTATCCCGTTATGAGAATTTTGAACTTTGGTATAAACGTTACTTTTTAAGAATATGAAAAGAGCATTATTAAAATATATTTGTCCGGTTCTGTTTTTCGCCTGCTTCCTTTCCGCTTGCGTGGAAGGTATTGAACTTGGCGACGAATCGATGCAGGAACCCGACGTTTCGCAGCAAGTGGTTTTGGATTCGCTGTTTTCCAATAAAATCGACGCTCAACGGGTTTTGACAAGCGCTTATGCGCAACTCTGGTACGGTCTGCCCTGGTATTGGAACGAACGCGGACAAAAAATGAATATGGGCGTTATAGAAGCGCTGGGCGACAACTACCAGAGTTATCTCTCGTGGGATAACCTGAACCGCGCCTATTACACCGGAAATATGGATGCAGGCAAAGAAAGCGCCCACTCCAAATACTGGTACGGAACAAGCAGCACCAACAGCCCCAATGCTGCCGAAGGCCAGTGGGTGGGAATACGCCGCGCATATATTTTCCTCGAAAATGTTGACCGCGTCCCCGATTACACTGCCGAAGAAAAACGGCGCGTGAAGGGCGAAGCCCAAATGGTTATTGCTTGTCTTCATGCCGATATGTTCCGTCATTTTGGCGGATTATGCTGCGTGGACAGGGCTTACGACCCCAACGAAGAAATGGATGTGGAGCGGAAATCGGTTAAGGAAACGGTGAAATTTATTACCGACCTTTGCGATTCGGCTTATAACGTTTTGCCATGGGTTTTGCCTGCAAGCGAAGTTTCGACTTGGGATGGACGTTTTACCGGTTCTGCGGCTCTGGGCTTGAAAATCAGGGTTTTACTCTTTGCCGCAAGTCCGCTGTTCAACAGCGACGAGCCGTATTACACAAAATCGTCTTACGAATCTATCGAAAAACATCAGGTTTGGACAGGCGGTTACGACGCCTCGATGTGGCAGGATGTTGTGAACGCTTGCGAACTGTTTTTCCGCCGTCAGCAGGAAGAAGGTGCGCCAAATCTAACAGTAGGCTCCGACTATAAAACCGCTTTCCGCAACGCTTATTTCCAGCGTGCCGGAAATGGCGGCGAGGCCTTGATTTCGACCCGCATACGCACCAACGGCGGAAGTTACAGCCAATGGGATTACTACTATTATCAAGCCAACGGATACGGCATTACCAATGCCACGCTGGAATATACCGATATGTTCCCGATGGCCGACGGAACTCCTTTCAACGCGAGTGTTTGGGACAGTTACGAGGCAGGAAAGCCGCTTACGCCCGACCCGTTTGTAGGCCGCGACCCGCGCCTGTACGAAACCTGCGTGGTGAACGGAATGTCGTACCGCAGCCGCACAGCGCAGTGCTATATCGGCGGCTCGGAACGCGGGGAATCCGTAACCGGCTATCTCGACGGCAGCACAATAGACGTCGGCAGCGGCAACGGAACGGGAAATTTCTGTTCGGGAATAGGAAACTTCAAGTTTAATCTGGGTTCTACAAGTTCAGGCGGCTTGGTCGGACAGACCAATATTCACTGGCCATACCTGCGCTTGGCGGAAATTTATTTGAGTTATGCCGAAGCCTTAAATGAAGTCGGCAGAACCGAAGACGCTTTCCAGTATGTGGACGCCATCCGCGCCCGTGTAGGTTTGAAAGGCCTGAAAGCCTCGAACCCCGGCAAAGCGTGGACGAAAGAGAGTTTTCGCGAAGAGGTATTGCGCGAGCGAGCCTGCGAATTTGGGCTGGAAGAAGTGCGATTTTTCGACCTTATCCGCTGGAAACGCGAAGCCGACTTCCGCAAACGGCTGCACGGACTGCTGATTTACCGCGTATTTGACCAGTACAATCAACCGGTTGGTTACAGTTATCAAAAAGTGCCGTTGCAAAAACGCTACATTCAGGATACCGACGACGGAAAGGTCAATTTTGATTCCAAATGGTATCTGTCGGCATTTCCGATTGACGAAGTGAGAAAAGATTATGGTTTAACTCAAAATCCGGGTTGGTAATATGAAAAATAACAATATAAAAATAGTTGCGCTGCTCGTGTCGCTCTTGTTTTCGACCTCATATTTCTATGCGCAAGACGCCGAGATAGACAATGATACTCTGGCTATTAAAACGCCTTCCGACAATCA
>JAISUN010000034.1 GCA_031272085.1 Dysgonamonadaceae bacterium
GACTGTTCGGTATCGTACAAAAGAACGGCTTTATTTGCGCAATTTTGCTGAATTGCTGTTCCAAGCGTATCAATATTTTCTTTTTCACGGATTGTTCCCGCAATCAAACTGCCGACATAATTACTTTTTCCGGTACCTTCGCCGCCGGTAATTCCGAGCAAATTTCCCTGCGTTCCAAGCGGCACTCCATTTATTGAAATCAGCATTTCGGACTGAATCGGCGGGTTGCCGAAATCAACCTCGCAAGGTTTTAAAATAGCCATCGTTTCGCTGTATAAATTGTCCAAAAATTCAATGAAAAGTTTTAAAAAATCCGTTTTTGTTTTGCCGAGTTTGAAAAAGTCGGAAATATCTTTTTCCGTTTTCTCGCCCGAAAGCGGCAAAACAAGCCGTTTAACGCCTAAATCCGCGAGTTGCTGTGCGTGTCGTGCAGACGCTTCCAAGCCGGTTTTGTCTGTATCGTACAGTAAAACAAGATGTTTGAAACGGTACGACAGTTTTTTTATAATACTCTGTGGAATATTTGATGTTTCGGAGTTAAAGCAAATTGCGTGAAAACCTTTTGCCGAAAGGGATAAAACATCTTTTTCTCCGCCTGTGATAAACAATGTGTCGCCTTTTGCCGGAAGTTGTTCAAGCCCAAAGCAATAATTATCGGGTAAAAGACCGCCATAGAGGAAGCGAATTTCTGATTTTGGACGGTAAATTTTAATATGCCGTTTGCCCTGATAACCAAACATTGGCTCGTTATCGGTTGAATATAGCGTAAATGGTTTTCCGTCATTATTTTCGCTGCGAAATTCTTTCAAAGAAACAATTTTGTAAGTTTTCAGAATTTCCGCTGTAATGCCATATTGCGCCCAAAATTCTTTTTCTTTCGCTGAAAAATGTCGAGAAATTGCGGAATACGGTTTTTCCCTTTTCGGGGAAGGCATTGGGAAATTGTCCGGCTGTTTTTTCTTTTTTGTCTCGGGAACTGAAACCGAAACAAAAAATGAATCGTCGTTTTCATCAATTCCGAGCGACAAATCTCGGTTAATCGTTTTCAGAATTTCGATAAAATCCTTTGGGTTGTTGCAATCCAACCTCTTGATTTTACCAACAATATCGAAACAATCGCCTGAATAAGTATCGTTCCCAAAATCCTTCATTTTGTAGGACAGACTTCGACGGTCATAGTAGATATTGCACGAGGCTTTACTGTCTTCATAAAAAGGATTCAGAAATTTTTTTCCGAGCCGCCATTCTGCCGGAACGTAATACCGGAAAACAGCAAAACCTCTGTTTGTTCTATCCAATATGTTTTGTTTGTTAAGCATTTTTGTTGAAATTATCAATCAATATTTGCAAATTATCAGGATTGCATCTAACCAAGCCTTCGTTAAGCATACGCCTTACTTCGCTTATTTTGTATCTTGGCTTTCCCGTCGCTTTTGAATAGTTCAGCATTTGTTCTTTTCGCAACCGTTGCAAGGTACGTTTGCTAACTTTGAGGTATTGGCATATTTCGTACTCGTCCACCCATTCGTCATCGTTGGAATAGATTTTTACGAATCTGGTAATTTTGTCTAATCGCTTGATAATTTCCTTATATGCTCTTGATTCAATTGTTATTATTTCCATAAATAGAAAAATTAGATTATTGAGCGCAAAGGTCGGGAAACTGCGCAACACAAATTTACAGAATGGGAAAAATAAATTGTTATATTATTTAATTTAAGGTATTTACAAAAACATTAAAAATTAGAAAGTTGAAAATTTGACGGAAAATTCATAATAATTCATATTTCAGGTCAAGGCAACACAGTGCAAGGTGCAAGCATATATTTATATATATGTGCTTGCACCTTGCACTGATGTATAAAAAATTAATATTCAGAATTTTTGGCAGTTCAAAATATTTTTGTAATTTTGTACCCAAGTCAAATGTGGACATTTCTAACTGAAATGCGACAAAAAAGCAGTCTAAAAGCGTTCTTTGTAAGAATTTTCATTCATTACCATTTCATTACCAAGCAGGTAATATGAATGAAAAAAATAATTGAATATAAATAATTTAACTTAATCAGTTCAAAATCCGCCCGGGTTCACTGGGGAAAAGAAATACGAGTTTTGAACCGGATTTCTGGAAAAGTGCAAAAATAGTCTGAATTATTTTCTCATTCATTTTCATTCGTCCCTATCTCTTCCCCACCCCCATAAACAAAGGCAAAAACAAAAAAGAGCCAAGCAGAGAAATGATAAGGCCGCCTATTGTTCCGGCTGCAATTTTGTACCAAGCCAAATGTGGAAATCAGTCTTTTTTATTTTTAACCCGATACGCTTGCGCTATTTGAAAAAAATATTGTACTTTTGCAGCGGTTTTAAAAAACCTTATAATTTATAAATTTTTTAACTTTTTATCAGGAAATATTATGAAAATAGGTATTCCAAAAGAAATCAAAAACAATGAAAACCGGGTGGCGATAACCCCCGGCGGCGTTCACGCCCTGGCAGCGCACGGCCACAAAGTTTACATCGAAAAAAATGCAGGCGCAAACAGCGGATTCGGCGATGAATCCTACATCCGCGCCGGAGCCGAAATCCTGCCGGGAGCAAAAGACGTTTTCGACGCCGCCGAAATGATAATCAAAGTAAAGGAACCAATTCCTGTCGAATATAATTTAATTCGGCCGAATCAACTGCTGTTCACATATTTTCATCTCGCCGCCGACAGGACGCTGACCGATGCGATGCTCGCTGCCGGCGCAGTCTGTTTGGCGTATGAAACGGTAGAACTCAACCGCACGCTGCCGCTACTCGTGCCGATGTCGGAAGTTGCAGGCCGGATGTCGGTTCAGCAAGGCGCAAAATATCTCGAAAAACCGCAGGGCGGAAAGGGAATTTTGCTGGGCGGAGTTCCGGGCGTGAAGCCGGCTAAAGTCCTCGTTCTCGGCGGAGGCGTCGTTGGAACGCAGGCCGCGCTGATGGCTGCCGGACTGGGAGCGCACGTTACGATTATGGACATTTCGCTGCCCCGCCTGCGCTATTTGAGCGAAATAATGCCCGCCAACGTCGATACGATGATGTCGAGCCGCTACAATATCGAGCAGATTTTGCCCGAAACCGATTTGGTTATCGGCGCAGTGCTGATTCCGGGCGCAAAAGCGCCGTATTTGGTTACAAAAGATATGCTGAAACTGATTAAACCCGGGTCGGTACTCGTTGACGTGGCCATCGACCAGGGCGGCTGCTTTGAAACTTCGCGCCCGACAACTCACGCCGAGCCGATTTACGAAGTAGATGGCGTGATTCACTATTGCGTGGCAAACATTCCGGGCGCAGTGCCGATGACTTCGACGCTTGCTCTGACCAACGCTACCTTGCCCTACGCCCTCGTTTTGGCGGATATGGGATGGAAAGCCGCCTGCGAAAAATACGCCGACCTGAAATCAGGCCTCAACGCAGTGAACGGCAAAATCACGTATAAAGCCGTCGCAGACACATTCGGGTACGATTATACAGAAATATAATTTTATATACAATGAAAAATTTGCTATGCTTTTTTCTTATTCTTGTCGTTATGATTTCGTGTAAACAAACATCACATCAAACGCTTAAACAAGAAGCGCTTCCGACCGAAAAAATCATTGCCGAACTGGCCACAGTGCAGGGAGTTGACTCCCTGCTCGCCGCCAAGGGCGTGAATCAAACCGCCCGCCTCTGGCAAAAATCGGACGGAACAGCCGAAGAATTTGCCGCTTTCTGCAAGGAAAATTTCATTGCCGATTCGGCGATGAAACGGCAAATGTTCCTCAAAATCAGCCAGTATTTGGAGGCTATAACAGGAAATTTCAACGAAATGACCTTGCAACTGCAAATCAACACCAACGAGCCTACCGGCCCGCTTTTGCCTGTCGATGAAGCATTTGCAGCCTACAATCCGGGCAGCCACCAGAGCGACGACCTTTACGCAAACAAACTTGCGTTCATCATCACTCTTAATTTTCCCGAATATTCGCTTGCGGAAAAGGAAATGCTTGGAACAGACCGGCTTGCGTGGGCTTACGCCCGCCTCGGCGACAGATTTACTGCCCGCGTTCCTGCCGAAGCGCAGCAGTTGGTTTCAAAGGCCAACAGCGACGCCGACGTTTATGTTTCAAACTACAACATTTACGCCGGACACCTGCTCGACCAAAGCGGAAACCGCATTTTTCCGGAAGATATGGTTTTGCTGTCGCACTGGAATCTGCGCGACGAGATTAAAGCCGATTACGCAGGAGGAGCGGAAGGCCTGAAAAAGCAGCAAACAATTTACGAGGTAATGAAGCGGATTATTTCGCAGGAAATTCCGGTGGAAGTAATCAATTCGCCTGATTATGAATGGAATCCGTTTACAAACAAGGTTTTCTCGAAAGGAGCCGAAGCAGCCGGAAATCCCGAAAATACAGTGCGTTACGAAAAATTCCTCGCCAATTTCAAAGCAATGCTCGAAGTGGATAAATATACGGGCAACACTTACATCGACCGCAATTTTTTGGAAGATATGGAAGTAACCGTCGATGATACCGAAAATATGCTGCGCACTCTGCTTTCCTCGCCCGAAATGAAAGCCCTCGCCAAAAAGGTTTCCGAAAGGCTGGGACGGCCGCTGCAAGCCTTCGATATCTGGTACGACGGCTTCAAACCCCGCAGTTCGATTAACGAAGAAATGTTGAGCAATATGACGCGCAAACTCTATCCAAATGCCGATGCAATGCAGAAACGCCTGCCCGCGATTCTCGAAAAACTCGGATTTGCAAAAGACCGCGCCGCATATATTGCCGACAAGATTGAAGTTGACCCTGCCCGCGGTTCGGGACACGCTTGGGGAGCGGCAATGAAGGGACAAAAATCGCATTTGAGAACCCGTATCCCCGAAGGCGGAATGGATTACAAGGGCTACAATATTGCAATTCACGAATTCGGCCACAACGTGGAACAGACAATTTCGCTCTACAACGTTGATTATTACACGCTTTCCGGCGTTCCCAACACGGCTTTTACCGAGGCTCTGGCTTTCGTTTTCCAGAAACGCGATTTGTTCATTCTGGGCGTTAACGACAACAATCCCGACGCACGCAAACTCGACGTTATGGATAAGGCATGGAATATGTATGAGATGGGCGGGGTTTCGCTGCTCGATATAAGCGTCTGGAAATGGATTTACGCTCATCCCGACGCTACTGCCGAAGACCTGAAAAACGAGGTAATACGCCTTGCAAAAGAAATCTGGAACGAATATTACGCTCCCGTTTTCGGGCAAAAAGACGAAACTATCCTTGCAATTTATTCACATTCAATAAGTTATCCGCTTTATTTGTCGGCTTATTCTTTCGGCCAGATTATAGAATTTCAGTTGGAAGAATATCTCAACGGCAAAAATTTTGCGCAGGAAGTTGACAGGATTTTCCGCCTCGGCAAGCTGACGCCCAATCAGTGGATACTTCAAGCAACCGGAAAGCCGCTGTCGGTCGAACCTTTGCTCGAAGCCTTGCGGAATTTAGAATAATCCTGCCCCGGATAACCGAGTTTGTGCATAAATAAGTCGATGAGCGGCCGACCGAAGCAGGAACGGGCTTTGTAATGCTAAATTAGGGGAGGTTTTGAATTGTTTTCAAAGGTAATAAACATATTTTAATAAATATTTAGGTTTTTTAATCGTTTTGTTTAACTTTTTGCTGAATAATTCTACTTTTCCGAACCGATTTATTATGAAATGATAATTTGAGCCTTATAATTAGGCCGAAATATCGTTTTCTGCAAAAGTTTTGATAAAAACGCCGGAATCGCGTCTCGTTTTGCGATTCCGGCGTTTTATATAAGCGCTGCGCGGATAAAAATCGTGCCAAATTAAACGAATAGCCGATTTATCCTCTTTTTAAAAGTTCGACCTTCAAAGCCGCAAAATCGGCGGGTATTTCTACCGTCTGTTTCCGGCCTTTCATAAATTCCTGCAATTTTTGCGGGATTTCGAGCGGTTTTCCGATAATGCCCTCAATGGTTTCGCGGAATTTGGCGGGATGAGCCGTTTCGAGAAAAACGCCGGTTTCGCCGTCGCGGAGCAGGTTTTGCAAGGCATCGTAACCGCAGGCTCCGTGCGGGTCGAGCAAATATCCGGTTTTACGAAAACATTCGGCTACCGTTTGGCGGATTTTATCGTCGTCCGTCCGCCAGCCCGAAATAAGGGATTTTATTTTCTCGTAATCGTCTTTGTATAAATCAATTATGCGGGTAAAATTGCTCGGAGCGCCTACGTCCATTGCGTTGGCCAAAGTTTGAACCGAAGCGCGGGGGCGGTATTGTCCGGTTTTCAGATACTCGTAAAACACGTCGTTGCGGTTATTGGCCGCAATAAACCTTTTGACGGGCAAGCCCATCCCTCGGGCAAAAAGGCCGGCCGTAAGATTGCCGAAATTGCCGCTGGGAACGCAAATCACAATATTATCGTGAATGCCTTGCCGCACCAACTGCGCATAAGCGTTGAAATAATAAAACGACTGGGGCAAAAAGCGGGCTACATTGATGGAATTGGCCGAAGTCAGGTTCATTTTTGCGTTCAGTTCGCCGTCGAGAAAAGCCGATTTTACCAAAGCCTGACAGTCGTCGAAAGTCCCTTCAACTTCCACTGCCGTAATGTTTTGCCCAAGAGTAGTAAACTGACATTCCTGAATTGGGCTGACTTTTCCTTTCGGATACAGCACGAAAACGTGAATGCCCTCCACGCCGAGAAAGCCGTTTGCAACCGCGCTGCCTGTATCGCCTGAAGTTGCGACAAGCACATTTACCCGTTCAAGTCCCTCTTTTTTAACAAAATAAGCCAGCAGACGCGCCATAAATCTTGCGCCCACGTCCTTGAAAGCCAAAGTCGGCCCGTGAAAAAGTTCGAGGCTGAAAATCCGCTCCCCAAGCCCGACGAGCGGGGTATCGAAACACAGAGTATCGTAAACGGTTGATTTCAAAATATCGTTATCGACGTCGCCGCCAAAAAACGCTTCCGCCACGCGGAAAGCCGTCTCTTGAAATGAAAAATCAGAAATTTTGTCATAAAATGACAGGGGCAAAACAGGAATTTTTTCCGGCATATAAAGCCCGCGGTCAGGGGCTAATCCCTTAATTACTGCGTCTTTAAGCCCGACTTCCGGCGATTTTCTGTTTGTAGAATAATATTTCATACACATAAATTTGCCGCAAAGTTACGCCTTTTTTATTAGAAAAAAAATTCCAAACTCTTGTTTATATAAAAAAGATTACTTACCTTTGTATCCGAAATAAAACTGTAATTATTACAAAATTAAAATCATTATGAAAATAGAAGCGAAAGACAGACTTGTAGAATACGGCATCAAGCCGTCGCTGCACCGGATAGCAATAATGGACTATTTGATTAAAAATCACGTCCATCCTGCTGCCGATACGATATTCAGCAGTTTGTACCCTTCTATTCCCACGCTGTCGAAAACTACGGTTTACAATACGCTGAAACTGTTTGAAGAGCAGGGAGCGGTGGCGGCGATAGTGATTGACGAAAAAAATGTGCGCTACGACGCCGATTTATCGCCCCACGCACATTTCCGCTGCAAAAAATGTGGAGCGATTCACGATTTGAAATTGGAAAATTTCGAGGCAATGAAAGTGGTAAACGCCGGCAATTTACAGATAACCGAATGTCAGGTTTACTTCGGCGGATATTGCGGAAATTGCAGTATTTTAACTGATTACAGTGTTAATTAACAAAAATAAATTATCTTTAAAATTGGCTTAAAAATGAAAAAGAAATGGATTTGTACCGTTTGCGGGTACGTACACGAAGGGGACGAGGCTCCCGAAAAATGCCCTCAATGTGGTCAACCGAAGTCGAAATTCCAGGAAGTTGTTGAAGATGGCACCCTGAAATTTGCCGACGAACACGTTATCGGCGTGGCAAAAGGCGTTGACCCTGTTATTGTAGAAGGCCTTCAAGCCCATTTTATGGGCGAAGCGACCGAAGTCGGGATGTACATTGCGATGAGCCGTCAGGCCGACCGCGAAGGATACCCCGAAATCGCCGAAGCCTTCAAACGTTACGCTTTTGAAGAAGCCGAACATTGCGCCAAATTTGCCGAACTGCTCGGCGAAGTCGTTTGGGACACAAAAACCAACGTCTATAAGCGTATGCTGGCCGAACAGGGCGCGTGCGAAGACAAAAAACGCATCGCTACGCTGGCTAAACAGCAGAATCTCGACGCAATTCACGACACAGTTCACGAAATGTGTAAAGACGAAGCACGCCACGGCAAAGGCTTTGAAGGTTTATACAACCGCTATTTCAAAAAATAAAAAATTTACCAAAATTTTTTCATAGAGCGTGGATTGTCCGGAATTTGATATTTAGGCCAATCCTAAAAGAAAGCCCCGAAAGTTTTTGCCTTCGGGGCTTCTTGATTTTAAAAATCAGGCGTTTAAAGCCGTATCGTATTGAATGATTGAGGTTTAAGTGTAATTTTTACACTTTTTTCACCTGTCTTAATTATTTTGCTAACTTCTTCATCTTCGGCATTATAAATAATGAGAATATATTTTCCGTCGGGATTTTGGAAAGCCATCATATCAGTGAAATCGCCGCTTACTGGCAAATATTTTGCTCCCGGCAGGACGTAATGGCTGGCGTGTTTCAAGAGGTAATATTCGTAAGTATAGCGGTAAGTTCTTGCTACTGTGTCGATTACGACGAGCGAGTTTTGCGCCCATCCCCAGCGGCTCAAACCTCCGGCTTTCAGCGATATATTCCAGTAATCGTAAACATTTGCGCCGTTGCCGAAATAATGTTTCATCAAATCCCACGAATAGACGCAGCCTTCCCAGTCGTTTTTGCCGTCGCCGCACTCCTGTTCGGTCTGATAAATCGCGAGTTCGGGATAATTTTTGTGAATTTCGGGAAGCGCCTCTTTTCCGGCCCACTGAAAACCAACTCCGGTAATGTATTTCCGGCATTCGGGGTCGTTCAAAACGCTATCTACCATTGCCGGATTGGGGCGTTCCATAGTTCCGAACATCACATCCACGCCGACAGACTGCATTTCGGGGCCGAGATATTTGCCTATAAATTCTATCAGGCCGGGGATTTTCCAAGTGCAACTCGGAAAGGGCTGGCAGGAATTGAACTCGTTTTGAGGCATAACCATCGAAATTTTTATCCCTTCGGCGCCGTAAGCCTCGACAAACTTCTTGAAATACAGGGCGTAAGCCTTAAAATAAGCATCTTCCTGAATGAACATATTCATCCCCTCGGCACGCAACTGTTCGGGCTGAATGTCGTTGGTAAAACGCTGGTCGAAAAAGTCGCTCAATGTTGCGCAGGCGTAATGCCCGTTATCTTTCATCCAGAGCGGCGGACTCCAAGGCGAAGCCCACAATTTGAGGGCGGGATTGTAGTGTTGAGCCGCTTTTATAAACGGAATCAGCGTTTCGCGGTCGTTGTCGATGCTGAATGTTTCCATTCCGAAATCGCCGCGTATTTCGTCGTAAGAATACCAGTCGCGGGCAAAATCGTTGGCGGCAATCGGCAGCCGGCAAACCGTCAAATTGGCGCCTGCGCCGGGGGCAAAAAGTTCGTGCATCACAAATCCGCGGTCGTAATCGCTAATCAGGCCGAGCGAAGTCCAGCCGAGTTCGTTGAAACAGGCTCCAAAACCTTCGACAGTTTGTTGCGGAGCGTCTATTTCGACAGTTGCATCGGGCTTTTCGCCGGCAACAAATTCTATTTTTCCGGCGTCCTGTTTTTGCCATAACTCGTCGGGAGTGGTAGCAACCCATTCGGCTTTTTTGCCGCAAGCCGATAAAATCATTAGTACACAGACACTTAAAAGAAGTTTTTTCATATTTTTTTTTAATTAAAGATTATTTTTTCTTGATTTTAATGACCCAGCCGCCGCCCGAAGCCATTTCTATTTTCAATTTGCGGTCGGACGGAATGGTTATGTTTTCGACGTGATAATCGCGGGCTGCGCGGTCGGCATTCGCTCCGTCGCGGAAAATCACAGCCTCGAAATCGCCTTTGCCGAGAAATGACAGGTCGAGTTCCAAACTGCGCGGAGTCCAGTTGGTAAGCGAGCCTGCGTACCACGTATCGCCTTTCCGGCGGGCTATTGTAACATATTCGCCGACTTTTCCGTTCAGGGCGACAGTTTCGTCCCAAACGGTCGGGATTTCGGCGATAAACCGGGTACATTCCGGCTCGGCCATATAGTTTGAAGGATTGTCGCACAGCATATTAAGCGGCGATTCAAAAATCACGTATTCGGCCAACTGGCGGCAGCGAGTTCCCTGGCTCATCGGCTCGTTGTAAACGGCGCGGTAATTGCCTTTCGTTGCGTTCTTCATCGCGCCTTGCGTGTAATCGAACGGTCCGGCGGCCATACGGATAAAGGGTATCGTTACGTCGTAAGTTACCTGGTCGGCTTTGGCGTCCCATTTCATCTGTTCGAGGCCGTAAACTCCCTCAAAATTAATGACATTGGGATAGGTGCGCTGCAAGCCGGTAGGTTTGTAAGCCCCGTGAAAATCGACTAACAAATGATATTTTGCGGCAATTCGGGCAACTTCGGCGTAAAATTCCACAATCGGCTGGTCGTCGCGGTCCATAAAATCAACTTTAAAACCTTTGATTCCCATTTCGGAATAATGGCGGCAAACACCCTCTATATCGCGGTTTATAGCCCAATAACCTGCCCAGAGAATCAGGCTCACGTTTTTAGATTTTGCGTAATCGACAAGTTCCTGCAAGTTGATTTCCGGCACGATTTGAAACAGGTCGGCTTTCAGGTTTACAGCCCAGCCCTCGTCGAGGATAACATACTCGATTCCCTCTTTGGATGCGAAATCTATGTAATATTTATAGGTGTCGTTATTCACGCCCGATTTGAAATCCACGTTGTAGATATTCCAGTCGTTCCACCAGTCCCAGGCCACTTTCCCGGGCTTTATCCACGAGAAATCGGCTTTTTCAGGATTCGGGGATGCCAAACGATAGACCATATCGCTGTTAGTCAAGTCTTTATCTTCTGTGGCAACTATTATTACACGCCACGGAAAATTAGTTTTTCCGTTTGCTTTGGCAATATACGATTCGCGGCTCTTGACCAAGCCTTGAAGCATATTATGCCCGCCCTGAACAATGTCTTTCGGATAGGGCGCAAACACGCCTTTCAGACTGTTAGCCGCATCGCCCTTGTAAAGGAACATTCCGGGATAATGCAGCAAATCGGCCTCGGTAATGCAAATTTTCCGGCCGCCTTCGCCTTCAACCAAAACCGGCGCAAAAGCAAGGCGTTTTTCGTCGAAAGTCGAGAGCGGAATATGGGCGTAAGTATTTTCAAACGAGTTGGAAAACTGCTGTTCAAGCGTTTTGTTCGAGGCGTTTACGTAAGGAATGTAAGCCTTGTTGTCGGCCGGAAAATTGAATGAGGCTTCTTCATCGGCCACTTCAAACGGCGTTTTCAAGGTTGAAACGAATCGCCACGAAAGCCCGTCGTCGTAAGCGCGGAAAAGCAATTGAAAACCTTCCTTGAAAGCGAGCGTAAGTTCGTTGTAGTGATTGCTGATTGTATTTTTCTTATACACAGCGGCTTGAATCGTTTCGTTTGTTTCGCGTATCAAACTGCTTTTCAGATGCGGATTTTTCCCGAACGAAACGCCGTTTGCCAGCGTCATAGAAACGGGCGAGGCTTCAAGCAGCACAACTCCTTCGTGTTTAACGGAATACGTGATATTTTTATCAACTGCAACCGAAACCGTCAGTTTGCCGTCAGGCGACGGCAAAACAAAAGATTTTTCGGCATAAATACCTGAACTGTAAGCGATTGCTATCGCAAAAAGAATAAAAAAGCGGACTATTTTCATATAAATTTAAATTATTTTCAGGCAAATTTACACGAAAATTTTGGATTATCCAATAAACGGGGGTAAAAAGTCATAAAATGCGCCGTTTATCGACAGGATACGGAAGCGTATTCATAACACAGGTTACATTCTGTCCGGAACTTCGATTCCAAGCAGGGCGAAGCCGGTTTTGACAACTTTTCCGACATTTTCGGACAGAATCAGGCGGAAATTCCGCAAATCGGGATTATCTTCCTTCAAAATCGGGAAATCGTGGTAAAACTGGTTGTATTCCTTTACCAAATCGTAAACATAATTGGCTATCAGGGCGGGGCTGAAACTTGCCGCCGCTTCGCCGACTGCTGCCGGAAATTCGGAAAGAAGTTGGATTATGGCGGTTTCTTTTTCGGACAGATTTACCCCCCTGCTCCCTAAAAGGGGAGTTCCGGCAGCACGCCCATCCGAAATAACACCCCCTTTAAGGGCTTGGGGGGTACCGGCTTTCCGCAACACCGATTGGATGCGGGCGTAAGTGTATTGCACAAAAGGCCCGGTATTGCCGTTAAAATCAATGGATTCCTTGGGATTGAAGACCATGTTTTTGCGGGGGTCGACTTTCAGGATGAAATATTTCAGGGCGCCAAGGCCTACTATTCGCGCTACATTAGTGGCTTCTTCGGCGGTGCAACCGTCGAGTTTGCCAAGTTCTTCCGAAGTTTCGCGGGCAGTCTGAATCATTTCCTCTATCAGGTCGTCGGCGTCAACGACGGTGCCTTCGCGCGATTTCATCTTGCCTTCGGGCAGTTCCACCATTCCGTAGGAAAAATGCACGAGGCCTTTGCCGAAAGCAAATCCGAGTTTATCGAGCAGCAGGGACAAAACCTGAAAGTGGTAATTCTGCTCATTACCAACCACATACACCATTTTATCTATCGGATAATCGTTGAAACGGAGTTTGGCTGTCCCAATGTCCTGCGTCATATAGACAGATGTGCCGTCGGAGCGAAGCAGCAGTTTCTCGTCGAGGCCGTCGGCCGTGAGGTCAGCCCATACCGAGCCGTCGTCTTTGCGATAAAAAATGCCCTTTTCGAGGCCTTCAAGCACTTTTTCCTTGCCTTCGAGATAGGTTTCCGATTCGTAATAAATCTTGTCGAAGTCCACGCCCAGAGCCTTGTACGTCTCGTCGAAGCCTGCATAAACCCAGGAATTCATTGTTTTCCAGAGTTCTACGGTTTCTGCGTCGCCGGCTTCCCATTTGCGGAGCATCTCGCGGGCTTCTGCCATAAGGGGTGAATTTTCTTCGGCTTCTTCGCGGCTCATTCCATTTTCCTGTAAATAAGCGAGTTCGCGTTTATATTCCTTGTCAAATAAAACGTAGTAATCGCCAATCAGATGGTCGCCTTTTTTGCCCGAAGACCGGGGCGTTTCGCCGTTTCCCCATTTTTTCCAGGCCAGCATCGACTTGCAGATATGGATTCCGCGGTCGTTCACGATATTTGTTTTGACAACTCGGTTTCCTACGGCTTTCATTATTTCCGAAAGGCTGAATCCCAGCAGGTTGTTGCGGATATGGCCGAGGTGCAGGGGTTTATTGGTGTTGGGCGACGAATATTCAATCATAACGAGGGGCGAATCGGGCTTGGCGGCCGTGGTTCCGTAATGTTCGTCGCTGTTTATTTCTTCGAGCGTTTCGAGCCAGTACGAGGCGCCGAGTGTCAGGTTCAGAAAGCCCTTTATTACATTGTAATCCTCTATTTCAGAGATATTTGCTTTTAGCGCTTCGCCGATTTCGTTTGCCGTTTGTTCCGGATTTTTGCGGGAAAGTTTGAGCAGGGGAAAAACCACGAGGGTCAGATTCCCTGCAAATTCCTTTTTAGTCTTCTGCAACTGAACGAGTTCCGGGGCGACTTCGCCGTACAGACGCGAGATTGCGTCATGAATAGATTTTTGGATGTCCATTTTTATCATCAATTTTGGCTGCAAAATTAATAAAAAAAAAGAGGCACGCAAAACAGCGCACCTCTTTTCAAAAGAATTTGGAGTTACTTTTTGAGTACCAAATCTGCTCCCGGTTTGAATTTAACCACTTTTTTAGCGGCAATTTTAATCGGTTTTTTGGTTTGAGGATTAACACCCGTGCGGGCCTTCTTCTCAACTACCTGATAGGTTCCGAAACCTACCAAAGTAACTTTACCACCTTTTTTCAGTTCCTTTGTAACTGCTGTTAAGAAACCGTTCAGCGCTTTTTTAGAATCAACTTTGCTTAAACCTGATTCCTTAGCGATTGCGTCAATAAGATCTGTCTTGTTCATAAATAAAAACTGTTTAATTAATACAAAAAATAAAATAAATACATCGTTAATGTGGCTTCAAATTTAATCTACTTTATTCATTCCACAAAATTTTTTTTCATTTTTTTTAAAAATAATCGAAAATTTGTCTTTTTCCGTAAAGTTTTTGCCGTTTTTTCGCGTTTATGAGGTTAAATTCAAGCCCTTTTATAAAACAAAATTTGGAGAAATCAACTGCGGAATTTCATCATTTTTCCGTCCGAAGATACTGCAAAATATCCGTCAAATTATTTTGTTTTATTCCTTCAAGCACGCAACGCGCTATTTCGTAGCCGCCGTAAGAATTGAAATGCGTGTCGTCTTTCAAATCTTGCGTCTGTCCGGGCCAAGTTCCGGCCTTATAATGCACAAAAGCCTTTACGGAAGCCTTTTCGCCCCATTTTTCGTACAGCGTTTTCGTCATATTGTGAAGGTCGATAAGCGGAACGTTCTCGTCGCGGGCAAGTTTCCTGATTGCGTCGGGATAATCTTCGTGAGTATTTAGGATTTTGCCGTTTCCGTCAAATTTCCGCCGCTGGACGGGCGTCAGCAAAACCGGATTCAGTCCGCGTTTCCGGGCTTCGACAATAAATTTCCGCATATCGTCGGTAAAGGAAGTCCACGCGCCTATGCCTTCGCCTTTCTGTTTCTGGTCGTTATGCCCAAATTCCACAAAAATATAATCGCCCGCTTTGGCCTGCGTGAGCAGTTTTTCGAGCCTTCCGGCTGAAATAAATCCCCGCGCCGATTCGCCCGATTCGGCATAATTGGCGAAAGCCAGTCCCTGTCCGAAAAAGCGGGTAATCATCTGCCCCCAGCCGCACCAAGGGAGGCTGTCCTGGTCAACTACGGTCGAATTGCCGCAAATAAAGACTGTGAGCGCATTTTCGGCAGGCCGGATTCTGACGCTCTCGACCGAAGGATTTTTCCCTGAAAATTCGAGATTCAGGCTGTCGTCCCAGTTTAACTTGTTGTTTTCGCGGCGATTAAGCCTTACATCCTTGAAGGGCGAAATATGCCTGTTCCTTATATTGAGGGTAATTGTCTGCTCCGAAGTTTTGCCCGCTTTCGTCTTTATTTTGTCGAAGAAAAGCCGGCGCGATTCCGCCCTGACAGCGGTTTCGGACGATTTTTTCGAGCCGCCGAGGACAAGAGTTACATCGTAATTCCCTTCGGGAAAAGGTTCCGAAAAAACTATGACGTCGCCGGTTTCATTGCTCAAATCGTAAGTTTTATCGAGCAAATACTTTTTTAAATCACAATCATTCAATTCTTTAACTCCCTCAACCACTTTTGCCGCGTTCAGTTTTGCGCCGGCGAGCGAAGTGTGGGTATGGTCGCCGAAATAGTAGGCAGAATCAATGACTTGCGCTCCGTAACGCTCAATTATTTTGTCAAGCGCAGAAGCCGATTTTTCGTTCAGGTCGATAAACGGAACATTTTCCGATTCAGCCGTTTGCCTCGCCCAACCGCCGTAATTATCGGCATTACGGGTAATTTTTCCGTCTTTAATATTGTTTCGCGGAATTGGTGAAACGATTATCGGCGTTGCGCCTTTTGCCTTAATATCAGCCACATAGCGGCGCAGATACCAGCCGAAAGAATAAACCGTTTCGTGTTTTCCGTTTAAAAGATTGTCAATTTCGACAGATTCATCGCCGATGCCTTTTATGGTGCCGCGGGCGCGGGCGGTGTCGTTTATCGGGCTGCTGTCGTTATGCCCGAACTGAATCATCACAAAGTCGCCACTGTTCAGAGTTTTCAACACGTTATCCCAAAGGCCTTCCGAAATATAGGTGCGGCTGCTGCGGCCGCCTCTGGCTGCGTTAATCACTTCTATTTCAGCGGTATCGAAATAGCAGGCTATTTGGTCGCCCCAGCCCCACTGTCCATTTCGGCCGTCGCCGGAGCCGTTTTTGACCGTCGAATCGCCAATGAACACAAGTTTGGGCTTGCCCGCAGGTTGGCCGGCAAAACCCGAAAGCAGCGCTAACAGTATTATTAAGGCTGCAAAAATGTTGTTTCCCGTTTTCATAAATACAATTTTTCTGCAAAAATACGCCATAATCGGTATTAAAAAAATGGATTTATGATTAAAATATATGGAAAATTGTACAAATAGAGAAAAAAAATATATCTTTGCAGGTCAGAATCAAATATTAGGGTTTCAAGATGGCAACATACTTACATTTTTTTTCGTCGCTTCAACTCATCTTCTATATTATTTATATAGTGTTGATTGCAGGTACTGTTGCCGTAGTAATTTCCGAAAACAGAAGCCCCGCCAAAACCATTTCGTGGATGCTGGTGCTAATTTTCATCCCCATTGTCGGCCTCATATTTTATAATGTAGTGGGAAAAGATACCCGCCGGATGCGCAATATTTCGGAGCAGAAATACCGCGAAATCAAGGATTTAAGTTTCAAGCACCTGACTTACAACCGGAACATCAAAATTATTCCCGAATACTCCAATCTTATTAAGTTATTGCAAAACAACAACTTATCCTATCTGATGCAGGGCAGCAAAATCGAAATCATCACCGAAGGCAAAAAAATGTTTGAATCGCTGCTCGATGACATGCAGAAGGCGAAACACCATATTCATATAGAATTTTTCATTTTCAACAACGACGAAACAGGCCAAAAAGTCAAGGAAATGCTGATGAAAAAAGCGGCCGAAGGAGTTGAAGTCCGTTTTATCTATGACAACGTAGCCAACTGGTGGGTGCCGAAAAAATTCTATAACGAAATGAAACAGAGCGGAGTACAGATAACTTCGCTTATGAAACTGCATTTCCCGAAGATAGCCAGCAAACTGAACTACCGGAATCACCGCAAAATCGTTGTGATAGACGGAATTACGGCCTACACCGGCGGGATGAACATATCGAACAACTACTCGATAAATCCGCACTGGCGCGACACTCAACTCCGGATTCAGGGGCAGGGGACGCTCGGATTGCAGGCAAGTTTCCTGATAGACTGGTACAGCGCCGGCGAGCCGTTTCTCGATGAAAAACAGTATTTTCCGGAAGCGAAAACCTACACTCAAAGCCTGATGCAGATAGCGACAGGAGGGCCTTACAGCCTGTATCACAATTTGTTGCAGGCAATGATTAATATTATCATCGGCGCAAAAAAATATATCTATATGCAGACGCCTTATTTTTTGCCATCGGAACCTCTGCTGCAAGCCCTGCAAGTAGCGGCTTTGAGCGGAGTTGACGTGCGCCTGATGGTTTCCCGGAAGTCGGATTCTTCCTACGTTGACCCGGCCGCTCATTCCTATTATTCCGACCTGTTGGAAGCGGGAATGAAAATCTACGAAATCGAAGACAAATTTATGCACGCAAAGACGCTTGTAGCCGACGATATGCTGTCGGTTATCGGCTCGGCCAACCTCGATTTCCGCAGTTTTGAAACGAATTTTGAAATAAATTGTTACATTTACGACCCGATTATAGCCCGTCAGAACCGCGACATCTTTTTAAGCGATATGGACGAATGTCGAGAAATTTTGCTGAAAAACTGGAAAAAACGCACTCAATTGAGGCGGTTTTTAGATTCCTGCATGAGGCTTTTTGCACCGTTAATGTAGCCGAATTTATGAAATATATATTATTTAATGAATTAATTTAATGAAGATTACAGTTTCCGTAACTAACGACTTGCTAACAGACCAAAGAGTACACAAAGTTTGTTCAACACTCGCGCAAAACAACTATGAAGTAGTACTCGTCGGACGAAAATTGAAAGCAAACACGCTTCCCGACCGAGGCTACAAAACCAAGCGAATGCGCCTGCTTTTCAGGCGCAGTTTCCTGTTTTATGCCGAATACAACATCCGCCTGTTTCTGTATCTGCTTGTAACGAGGACGGACGCCTACCTGTCGAACGACACCGACACGCTTCCGGCAAATTTTCTGGCATCGCTGATTCGCCGAAAGCCTCTGATTTTCGACGCTCACGAGATGTTTCCCGAAGCCCCGGAAATCGTTGACCGCCCGATAGTTAAATGGGTTTGGACAAAAATTGAAGACCTGATTTTCCCGTTTTTGCTCAATTCATACACTGTATGCCAGTCGATTGCAGACTCTTACAACAACCGCTACGGAATAAATATGCAGGTCGTGCGGAATATTCCTTCGGCCTCCTCATCGCCCGCTACGACAGAGCGCCCTATAAAGGCTGTCGGCAAAAAAATTCTGCTCTATCAAGGCGCGGTAAACGAGGGACGAGGGCTGGAATACATCATCGCGGCAATGAATTATTTAGACAAGTGCGTGCTTTACATCGTAGGCGACGGCGATATTGTAAACGAACTGAAAAAGACGGTTGAAAAGGCTCATCTCGACGATAAAGTGTTTTTCACCGGCCGGGTGCCGTTTGAGGAATTGCCGGCTTATACACGCTGCGCCGACATTGGCATTAACTTACTTGAAAACAGAGGATTAAACTACTTTTATTCCCTGCCGAACCGGCTTTTTGACTTTATCCGCGCCAACATTCCCTCGCTGTCGAGCAATTTCCCGGAAATCCGCAAAATAGTTTTAGACTATAAAATCGGCGCCCTTGCCGATTCGCTCGACCCGGAAGATTTGGCCGAAAATATCCGCAAAATGCTGGCGAAACGCTGGCCACGCCCGGATTTCAACCGCGCAAACGCCGACCTTTCGTGGGAAAATGAAACTCAACGATTGATGAATGTAGTAAATCTGGCTTTCGGAAACGATGTTTAATCCACGGAAAATGACCGATTATCGCCTTCACATAGTATCCTTCAACATCCCCTACCCTGCTGATTACGGTGGAGTTATCGACGTTTTTTATAAACTGAAAGCCCTGTCCGAAGCAGGAGTAAAAATCACGCTGCACGCCTTCGAGTACGGCCGCCAGCACGCGACCGAACTCGAAAAATACTGCAAGCGGGTTATTTATTACCCCCGGAAAACGGGCTTGGCATCGGCGCTGTCGCGGCTTCCGTACATAGTTAACAGCCGCAGAAACAGCGATTTGCTGAAAAACCTTATGGCCGACCATGCACCAATCCTGTTCGAGGGGCTGCACTGCTGCTATTACCTGTCTGACAGGCACCTGAAAAACCGGATAAAACTTGTCCGTGCGCACAATATCGAACATCTTTATTACAGCGGGCTGGCTAAAAATGCCGCTTCGCCGCTGAAAAAACTGTATTTCAACTCCGAAGCGCGGAAATTGCAAAAATTTGAGGAAATCCTGGCCGACGCCGATTATATTTTGACGCTTTCGACTACCGAACAGGAATATTTTTCCAAAAATTTCGGGAAAGAAAAAACAAAATTAATCCCGTTATTTTTCGATAATTCTCAATTTGATTCAAAATTGGCTACCGCCGAACGTTGTTTCAAAATTCAAAATTCAAAATTATCTGTCCCCTACGTTCTTTACCAGGGCGATTTAAGTACCCCCGAAAACCGGATGGCCGCCGAGTTCCTGATAAAATCCGCCGCAGCGGAAGACAGGAGCATACATTGGATTTTTGCCGGAAAAAATCCGCCTAAACCGCTGACAAAACTTGCTGCAAAGTACAAAAACGTCGAGATTCAGGCAAATGTGAGCGACGAAACAATGTTGAGCCTGATTAGCGGCGCAGTGGCCAACATACTTTACACGAGCCAAATTTCGGGAGTAAAAATCAAATTGCTGAATGCGCTTTATTATGGAGGCCATTGCATCGTAAATCCGGAAATGGTCGAAGGTTCAGGCCTCGGCGAGTTTTGCCGCATTACGTCCGGCAAACCCCAAGAATTTCTGTCGGAAATAAGAACCTGCCTCGACAATCAAATGTCCGAAGATGAACAAATTAAGCGCAGAGAAGCAATCGGTAAAATTTATAATAACGAAAGCAACGCGCTGAAAATAAAAGAAATGTTGAAATAATCTGAAAAATTAACTTTTTTTTCCATTTTTGATGTAAATTTTCATTTTTTTCGTGTTTTTGTTTGGATATTTAAAAATTTTATTACCTTTGTGGCTTGTATTAGCAAATTTTTACGTATATTTAACTTCAATGAAACTAATATTAAAACTTTGTTTGGTAATTTTAATTTTCCCCTTATCGGTTTATGCACAAGACTTTAAAGTAACAGGCAACGTTATTTCTTCGGAAGACAACGAGCCTGTGATTGGCGCAAACGTTACGGTAAAGGGATTTCCAACGGTCGGCGCTACAACCGACATTGACGGAAATTTTGAACTGAAAATTCCGAAAGGCGCAACTACGCTGATTATTTCCTACATTGGATTCAAAACGCAGGAAGTGAAGGTAAAAGAACAGTTAAACATCGTTCTGGAACCGGATTCGCAGATGTTGAGCGAGGTAGTCGTTACAGGTATGACGAAAACCGACAAGCGCCTTTTTACGGGTTCCACAACCAAAATCGACGCCGATAAGGCTCGCATAGACGGACTTGCCGACATCAGCCGCTCGTTGGAAGGGCGTGCAGCCGGCGTTTCGGTGCAAAATATTTCCGGAACCTTCGGCGCGGCTCCAAAAATCCGCGTGCGGGGCGCAACATCAATTTACGGCAACTCAAAACCGCTGTGGGTGGTTGACGGAGTGGTGCTGGAAGACGCAATCGACATTTCGAGCGACGACCTCTCGTCGGGAAATGCAGAAACCCTGATTTCATCGGCTATTGCCGGCATCAACGCCGACGATATCGAAAGTTTTCAGATACTGAAAGACGGTTCGGCTACCTCAATTTACGGAGCCAGGGCGATGGGCGGCGTGATAGTCGTTACTACCAAAAAAGGCCGCGCCGGAGTGAGCCGCCTGTCATATACGGGCGAGTTAACTTACCGCTTGAAGCCAAGTTACAACAACTTCAACATCACCAATTCGCAGGAACAAATGGGTATTTACCGCGAAATGTACGACAAGGGCTGGTTGGAATTTGCCACGCTTGCAGGCCGTTCATCTTCGGGAGTTTACGGAAAAATGTACCAGTTGATTGACACTTATTTAGGCAACGACGAATACGCTCTCGCGCAAACAGTAAACGCCCAAAACGCATATCTGCGGCAGGCGGAATTTAGAAATACCGACTGGTTCGACGAACTGTTCAACTCGAATATCCTGCAAAACCATTCGGTCAGCATCACTTCTGGAACCGAAAAATCGTCGTATTATATTTCGCTTTCGGTAATGGACGACCCGGGATGGACAAAATCGAGCAACGTAGAACGTTACACTCTGAACGCCAACGCATCCTACAAACTCTCGCCAAGTTTGGAATTGCGGATGCAGGGTAGCGGTTCGCGCCGCAACCAGAAGGCTCCCGGAACCCTGAATCAGGAAACAGACCCCGTTTCGGGAAGCGTTTCGCGAACTTTCGACATCAACCCATATTCCTACGCGCTGAACACTTCGCGGACGCTTGACCCACAGGAATATTACACGCGCAACTACGCTCCATTTAACATTTTCCACGAATTGGAAAACAATTATATCGACATTGCCGTTACCGATGTGAAATTTCAGGGCGAACTGACTTGGAAAATCATCAAGGGTTGGGAGGTAACAGCCTTGACTGCAATGCGTTATCAGGAATCGACACAGGAACATAAAATAAAAGACAAGTCGAATATGGCAATGGCCTACCGAGCCGGAGTGAAAGAAGGCGAAGGCGGAGAAAACGAAACAATACGCGATGCAAACCCCTACCTTTACCGCAACCCCGACGACCCAAGCGCTCTGCCGGAAACAGTACTGCCGAAAGGCGGTATTTACGACCGTACCGACAATTCGTTAAAAGGTTTCGACGCTCGTTTATCAACGTCTTACGTAAGCCAGTTCAGCGACGACCATATCGTAAATCTTTACGGCGGTATGGAAGTCAACTCTACCGAACGCAACAAAGTTTGGTTCCGGGGCTGGGGTTACGAATACGACAAGGGCGAGCCGTTTTACGACTATATGGTATTCAAACAGGGAGTGGAAGAAGGCTCTAAATACTTTACAATGGAACCAACCACCAAACGCAATATTGCTTCGTTTGCAATGGCAACATATTCGTACAGAGGAAAATATGTATTAAATGGAACAGGCCGCTACGAAGGCACAAACAAACTCGGCAGGTCGCGCAAAGCACGCTGGCTGCCTACTTGGAACGTAGCCGGAGCATGGAACGCCCACGAAGAATCGTGGTTCAAAAACGACGTCAATAAAGACATACTTTCGCACGGAACGCTGAAAGCCTCCTACTCGCTGACAGCCGACGCAGGTAAAGAGGATGTTACCAACTCGCTGCCTATTTATAAGGCCTCAACACCATGGCGACCTTCGGCAAGCGTGATGGAATCGGGACTTAAACTCGAAGAAACGGAAAATTCGGATTTGACTTACGAAAAGAAACACGAATTAAATATAGGAATTGACCTCGGCTTTCTGCACGACCGCATAACAGTTGTAGCCGACTGGTACAAGCGAAACAACTACGACCTGATAGGTAAAATTTACACGACCGGCATCGGCGGCGGCGCAATACAGAAATGGGCTAACGTGGCCTCGATGAAATCGAGCGGAGTAGAATTGAGCATTTCGTCGCACAATATTACCGGCAAGGATTTCCGCTGGAATACTGATTTTGTTTTCGCAAAATCGACGAACGAAGTTACCGACCTGCAATCGCAGACGCGATTGATTGACTTGGTTAGCGGCAACGGCTTTGCACGTCAGGGCTATCCTGTACGCGCCCTGTACTCTATTCCTTTTGCAGGGCTTAACGACGAAGGTATCCCGACTTTCTACAATTCCGACGGCAGCATTACCGTTTCCGGCATCTATTTTCAAGAAAACAAAGACCTTGATTTCCTGATTTACGAAGGCCCTACCGAACCGACAATTACCGGCTCGCTTGGAAATACTTTCTTTTGGAAAGGCCTGCAACTCAATATTTTTGCAACCTATTCCTTCGGAAACGTAATCCGAATGGACGAAGCATTCTATTCTTCTTATACAGATTTGGATGCAATGCCACGCGAATTTAAAAACCGCTGGATGAAGCCGGGCGACGAAAAAATAACAGATATCCCGGTTATTCCAAGCCGCAGACAGACGCAGACTTATTCCAATCTGGATTATGCTTACAATGCTTACAATTATACCTCGATACGCACAGCAAAAGGCGATTTTATAAGAATGAAAGAAATATCGCTGGGCTACGAACTGCCTCGTAAAATTACCGATATGTTCCGCATCAGTTCGGCTTCGGTCAAGTTGCAGGCAACAAACCTGTTCCTGATATATCAGGATAAAAAATTGAACGGTCAAGACCCCGAATTTTTCAACAGTGGCGGCGTGGCAGTGCCTGTGCCGAAGCAGTTTACATTCACTTTACGACTGGGTATTTAATTAATAAAAAGATGACAACAATGAAGAACTGGATATATATATTATTTGCAGGCTTACTTGCAGTCGGTTGCGACGATTATCTTGACGTGCCGACCGATACAAGAACGCAGTTGGATACTCCGGAAAAAATCCGCGAATTGATGGTAACTTCCTATCCTACTGCTAATTATGCCATTATTACAGAATTTGGCACTGACAATATTATTGACAACAGGGTTCCGATAAACGGCTTTTTCCTTGCCGACGGCGCTTTCGACAGAATGGACCAGGAAGTATTTGAGTGGGACGATGTAAAAAGCGCTAATGAGCAGGATTCGCCTTATTCGGTTTGGGAAGAGTTTTATCAGTCAATTGCGGCTGCCAACCACGTTTTGGAAGCAATAGAAACCCTGAAAGCCGAAGGAAATACCGAAAATATGGACGCTCAAAAGGGCGAAGCCCTGATGTTGCGGGCTTATTCCCATTTTATTTTAGTAAATATCTTCGGCAAAACATATAAAGACCCCACGGCCAGCGCGAAAGACCTTGGAGTTACCTATATGACCGAACCCGAAAAACACGTAATAATGCAGTACGAAAGAAATTCGGTCGCCGAGGTTTACGACCTGATTGCCAAGGACATAGAAGAAGGCCTGCCGCTTATCGACGACGCTTCTTATACCCAGAAAAGTTACCACTTTTCGAAGTCGGCCGCCAATGCTTTTGCTTCGCAATTCTATCTCTACAAGCGCGATTACGCCAAAGCGGTAGAGCACGCAAATGCAGTCCTTGGAACCGGCGACCCCACATCTTTATTAAGAAACTGGAAAAATACTTACAGCAATATAATAACAGAAGGAAGCGTTTACATCAGCGGCGACGAACCCGCAAACTTGCTGTTGATTCCTACAAGTTCGATATATATGCGCCGTTTTTGGCCACATCGCTACGGATGGAACGGCACAGGCAGAAGCGGAGTTACCGACTCAGGACCTAATTGGAGTGGCGCATTGCCTTCATTCCAAGGTTGGATATGGACTGCCGGCCAAAATTACGGTGCATTTCACGCCAAAGTTTACGAGCAGTTTGAATACACCGACAAAGTGGCAGGAATCGGATACCCGCATATTGTCCGCACCGAGTTTACAACCGACGACGTGCTGCTAAACCGCGCCGAAGCAAAAATAATGCTCGGCCAAATAGACGATGCCGTAAAAGACTTGCAATACTGGACAGCCAGCCACAAAGTTACATCGCCGCTGACAAGAAAGGCGATTACGGATTTTTATAAAGAGGGGCGTCAATACTACGTCTTTGAATTTCACAATACCGAGTTGAGCAGCCAGTTTGTAATCACTGCCGAACAAAAGCCGTTTATCGACTGCGTGCTGCACTTCCGCCGTATGGAGCGGGTTTTGGAAGGCCACCGCTGGTTCGACCTCAAACGCTACGGTATTGAAATTACGCACACTATCGGCATCCAAGCAGAAAAGAGAACTCTGACTTACGACGACGACCGCCGTGCAATTCAGATTCCGAGCGATGTAGTAGGCGCCGGTTTGGAACCAAATCCAAGAGAAGTAAACCCGATTGACAATAGCGACCTCAAACAGTTAGAATTATAGAATAATATTTAAAGGATGAGAAAATGAAACAGTCAATGAATAAAATATTGTTATTTTTGGTTTTAGGATTTTTTGCCGTTTCGTGCGAAAAATTCGACGACAAATTTACGGATTCAATCTTTGTGGATGAAAACGCCGAAAGGACTGCTTTCGACAAATATCTTGAAAAGAACTACTTAAAGCCGTATAATCTTAATTTTATGTACAGAATGTCGGATGTTGGTTCTGATATTTCATATAATCTTGTACCGACCGAACTCGACAAGGCAGAACGTTTGGCCATACTGATAAAATACCTGTGGTTCGACGCTTACGGCGAAGTAGTGAATCCCGAATTTCTGAAATACTACGGCCCCCGCATTATCCACTTAATCGGTTCGGGAGCCTACAATCCCAGTCTTGGAACGGTAGTTCTCGGTTCGGCCGAGGGCGGAATCAAGGTTACGCTCTACGAGTGCAATTCGTTTGACCCCGCCAATATCAGCATCGAAACGCTGAACGAATATTATTTCAAGACAATGCACCACGAATTTGCGCACATCCTGCATCAGCAGAAGACTTATCCGAAAGAATTCGAGACGCTTTCCGCCGGATATTACGACCCCAGTTACTGGCAGGAACGCACCGCCTCGGTAGCCGCTTCCCTCGGTTGCGCTTCGCCCTACGGCAGCAGCCAGCCCCGCGAAGACTTTGTGGAAATCATTGCCAACTACATTGTGCAGTCCGACGCTTGGTGGGCAAATCTATTTGATATGGCCTCCAAACCCGGAATCGACCAGAGTGGAGCAGTCTATCAGGAAAACCTCGACGGAAAGGCAATCCTTGAAGCCAAAATCGAGATTTGCCGCAAATGGCTGAAAGACTCCTGGGGAATCGACCTCGACGCTATGCGGGCCTGCGTAGCCCGCCGCCAGCAGAACATTTTGCAGGCTTTGGACGAGGGATTTGCAGAAATAGAATCATTTAACAATTAAGACGATGAAACAGATAAAATCATATTCATATATCGGCGTTTTGCTGCTGGCCTTATTCGCGGCTTCCTGCACCCGGACTACCGAAGACCTCTTCGACGAATCGGCCGCTCAACGCATCAACACCGCAGTAAAAGAAGCAAAAGAACTGCTGCTGACCTCGAACAACGGCTGGGTTATGACCTATTTCCCTACCGAATCGCAGGCCGGAGCAACATATTTAGTCAAGTTCAACAGCAACGGACTTGCCCAAATGGGAACAAAAAACGACTACGTATCCTCCTACTCCGAGGGCGAAGGATACTGGGACGTTTTAGCCGAAAGCGGCGCAGTGCTGACTTTCAACTCCTACATTCCCATTTTCCACATCTATTCCGACCCATCGAGCGGGCTGGGAAGCGGGACGGGAGTAGGACTTGGAGGCGACTACGAATTTATAATTATGGAAACCTCGCAGGATAAAATCATCCTGAAAGGCAAAAAACACGGAGTTTACATCTATCTTACCCGCCTGTCCGACGGACAAAACTGGCCGGATTATTTCGTGAAACTCGAAGAAATGAACAACCGGATGTTCAATCCCTGCATTACGGAACTGACCATGACGGTGAATGATACCCTCTTTTCGCTAACCGACCCATATACGCACATCCCTGCAATTACTCAGGAAGGCAAAGACCCTGTTACCGAAAGCGTAACCTTGCCTTTTATCGTTACCGACAAGGGGATTTTGTTCGCAAAAACCACGGAATTTGCCGGAACAAAACTACGGGAATTTGAACTTTCGAGCGACGGAAACTCGCTTGTATGCGTCGATAAAGATGAAAATGGCCAAACGGTAAACGCAAAAATCGAAAACGCCGCAAGCGCGGAAGATTTCTTCTTCGATGCGGCAGACAACGGCTTCCGCTGGACAATCCTTTCGGGCGAAAACGATATGTCGTCCGCCGTCCGCACAATTTACAGCCGCATCGAACAGGCATTTGCCGCCGTAAACACCACTGTTGCGCAAATATCGCTCCTCTATTATTCCAAAAACAAAACAGACGCCGTGTATATCGAAAACAGCAAAAAAGCCGGCGGATACCTCTATTTCGACAAACAGCGCACTGCCGACGGAGTTGCTTACACTTTCCGGAATCAGTACGATTCCAACGGCCGCTCGTTCTATACCTATTACGACGGAGTAGCCGACCTGATGACGCTCCTCAACGGTACGTTCCGCATCGAACGCATCTCGTCGCTGCTCAATCCTTCGACGCTGAAACTGACTGACGTTTCAAACCCCAACGTCTGGTTCTGCATAAACGCAAAAACTAATTGAATTTACATATTTTGTAAAAATGAACAATTTTATTAACATTAAAAATTAAAGCAAATGAAAAGAAATCTACTCGTCTCATCGCTGTTGGTTTTCGCTTTAAGCCTTGGTGCACAAAGCATTACAACTAACATGCCGAAAGTGAAGAAAGAAAGCGTTTCTTCCCCGACCAACAGTCCGAAAATGGACGTTAAACCGGTCAGTATGGCTGCAAAACAAAGCCCTGCCCTCCTTTCGGGGCGCGTAAAAGACGTTTTATCGTCTAAAACTCTTAAAAACGGCTCGCAACTCCGCGTAGTAAAACTCGATAACGGCCTGATTAAAAAGCAAATAATCCCGGCTGACAAATCGTTGATGCTGAATAACAAAATTTCTACGCAGAAAAATCCCCATTACCTTCCTTCTGCAAAAGCCGACGAAGGCTCGCTTTACGAAAGTTTTGAGGGTTGGGACGGCACAGACCCCGACTGGCTGCCCGCAGGCTGGACAAAGGAAAGCAAAACCGGCATGCCACCCGCTACGGAGGACATTTACGGCGATGTTTATAACTTTACGTGGAAAACCGACGACGGCAATTATTACGTTACCCCCATCGACGGAGCATATAACGCTCACTGCCAGTGGGCTATGCCTTTCGAAACAACCGACGGCTCCGGCAATACGGTAACGATTACCCCGCCAACTTCCGACGAGTGGCTGATTTCGCCCGCCGTAGAGGTTAAAGATAATTACGTATGGAATTTCTATATCCAGATGGACCCGTTCTGGGCAAGGTTCAATTATGATACATACGAATTTACCGAAATGAAAACCCGCGTAGAGGCGCTGGTTTCCATAGATAACGGAGCAAACTGGACTGAACTCTGGAACTCGGACGCTTATATGATGAGTTTTTCCGACTCCCTGCTTTGGGAAATAACTTACTTCCCCTGGGTTTACGGCCGCTTCGATTTGAAAGATTATGTCGGCAAAACAATAAAAACCGCTATCCGCTATATCGACAACGACGGCGAATCGGTATTTGTGGACAAAGTAACTGTCGGCCTGCTGCAACCTACGGCATTTTATTCTTATCCCGCAGGATTTTTAGTTGCCGGACTGTCGAAATATTACAGCACCTACAACAGTAGTTTGAACGCTGTCATAGGAAATGCTTATAATCCCGTTCAATGGACTGCGCAGACTATGGACGCCGAATCGGTATCATGGGATTTCGGCCCCTACGGCATTAAAGAAGAAGAAAATCCCCTTGTATCAATCCCTTACTCTTATATAGAAATGCCTGTTTTAACCGCTACAAGCGGAGGCGGAAATGCAACTTACCAGTGGGGAACAACAAACCCATATCTGTTTTCGGGAGGACAATTATCAGATTATTTAGCGACGAAGGTTGAAGCGGGAAATTATGACTTAAACCGCCGTTATACCCGTTATACCGATATAAATGCCGAAGGGATGGCCTCATTCGGAACATTCAAGGGAGTTGCAAACTACTTTGAAAAGCCTGTAACCAAATATTTGGTAGATACTTTCTTTGTACACGCCGGCAATTTGGTAGCAAAAGCGGGCGAACCCGTAAGGCTGACAATTATAAAAGTTGATGAAGACGGTTATTTAAGCGATACTCTCACTGTCGCCGAAACATATCCCGAAGATTTTATTCTTGCATTTAATTCCGGGGGTTATGATTATTACACCGTTCCGTTTACATTCAAGGAAGTTGACCCCGAAACTCATCTTGAAACAGATACCTGGCTCGAAATCGACAGCCCGATTTTAGTTGAGTTTGATAATTATGAATCCGGCGATATGTTCTTCCAATACGAAGACCACATAGACGGTTCCAATTATGCGTATATTACTTTTGAAGAAGGTTTGCTGTCTTTGTCCTATTTCGACATTTATACTTCGCTTCTGTTCGATATGAGCGTATATTTCCCGTTCTTATATACCGCAGACGACAAGTACGACGCTCCCGTAGCAGGCGGAACAAAGGCATTTGAAATCAATACCTATTGGCACCCCAACGGCTGGTGGTTAGCAGAAGAATTGCCCGACTGGATTACGCTCGGCGATTTTTCGCTTAACTCATCAACAGGAGTTGTTACCTTGCCGGTACAGGTCGCTGCTCTGCCAGCCGGAACCACAGGCCGCAGCGGAGACGTTAAAATATCATCTTATGCTTGCGACATAACTCTGCAAATCAAGCAAGGCGACGCTTACTACTCCGGAATCGCTACGGCAACCGCTGTAAGCGGCGCGAAAGCAGTCCGCCAGGGCGACAATTTCTTCCTGACCTACCCTGCCGGAACGACTTCGGTAAGCCTCTATGCCGTTTCAGGCCAGAAAATAGCAAGTTACGCGCTTGGCAAGAGCGGACAGTTCACGCTTCCCGCCGCCAAACTCACAAAAGGCGTTTATCTGCTGAAATTCAACGGAATAAATCAAACAATAAAAATCCTGAAATAAGAAAATTTTCAGGAAAAACAAAAAAAGGCAGGCTTTACGCCTGCCTTTTTTTGTTTTTCAAATTAGCCGAACAGAGTTTTTATCCGCTCGACAGCGCTGACTGTGCTTTCCCTGTTGCCGAAAGCGGTAAAACGGAAAAATCCCTCACCCGAAGCGCCGAAGCCGGAGCCGGGGGTACCGACAACCTGTATCTTGTTGAGCAGCAGGTCGAAAAACTCCCACGAACTCATTCCGTCGGCAGTGCGGCTCCAAATATAGGGGGCGTTCTGTCCGCCGTAACATTCGAGGCCGACCTGTTCGAGCGCATCTTTAATGATTTTCGCGTTTTGCATATAATAGGCAATCGTTTCGCGCGTCTGGCGCTGTCCTTCGGGCGTGAAAACCGCTTCGGCTCCGCGCTGGATGATGTAAGCCGTACCGTTGAACTTGGTCGATTGCCGGCGTTTCCAGAGCGCATTAAGCGAAACTTCCGCGCCTTTTGAAGTACGGGCTTTAAGTTCCTCCGGCACAATGGTATAGCCGCAACGGAGGCCGGTAAATCCGGCTGTTTTCGAGAAACTGCGGAACTCTATTGCGCACTCTTTCGCGCCCTCAATCTCGAAAATGCTGTGCGGAACGTCGCCGTCGGCGATAAAAGCCTCGTAAGCGGCGTCGAACAGCAGTAATGAGCCGTTGGCAAGCGCGTAATCGACCCAGGGTTTCAGTTGGGCTTTCGTCAGTACCGTTCCGGTAGGATTATTCGGATAGCAGAGGTAAACAATATCGGCTTTTTTCTTTGGAAACGGCGGTACAAAGCCGTTTTCCGGCGTGCAGGGCAAAAGTTCGATTTTGCGGCCGGCCATCAGGTTTGTATCCACGTAAACCGGATAGGCGGGGTCGGTAATGGCCACCTGATTGTCGGCGCCGAGAATGTCGCCGATATTTCCGGTATCGCTTTTTGCGCCGTCGCTGACGATAATTTCGCTTGCGCGGACGGGGATTCCGCGGTTCAGAAATTCGTGCCGGTGAATGGCGTCGATAAGAAATTCGTAACCCGCGTCGGGAGCGTAACCGCGCAAAGTTTTTGCGTCGGTCATCTCGTCGGTCGCCTTGTGAATCGCCTCGATAACGGCGGGCGCAATCGGCCGGGTTATGTCGCCTATTCCCAGACTGATAACCTCTTTTTCGGGATGCGCCGCCCGATATTCCCTCACTCGTTTGCCCACTTCGGCAAACAGATAATTATTCCCTATTTCGGTGTAATGTTCGTTTATTTGCATTGAGTTTTCAAAATTAAAAGTGCAAATGTACGGATTTTTCGCCAAAAATTATTAATTTTGCAATCATTTTAAAATATTAATATGTCCGAACTACCTTCACTTGTTTCGTATTTAGCATTAATTCTGGCTTGCGCGGGCGTTTTTTCGCTCATCTTCAAGTGGCTGAAACAGCCGATTGTGCTGGCCTACATCGTGGCGGGAATCGTCGCCTCGTTTTTCATAACCAAACACACGCCTGATTACGAAAACATCGAAACCTGGGCGCAAATCGGCGTCATTTTCCTGCTTTTTGGGCTTGGCCTCGAATTTAGTTTCAAAAAACTTATGAAAGTCGGCTCGACGGCCTTTATTGCGTCGCTTTTCCTTGTTGTGTCGATGATTGCGCTCGGCTATTTTACCGGGGTTTGCTTCGGCTGGCCGCCAATGAAAAGCATTTTTCTCGGAGCGATGATTTGTATGTCTTCGACAATGATTATAATAAAAGTTTTCGACGACCTGAAACTGACAAACCGCAATTTTGCCGGAATAGTTTTGGGGATTCTGATAATAGAAGACCTTGTTGCAGTCCTGCTGATGGTGCTGCTTTCGGCTGTCGCGGTCAGCAACCGCGTGGAAGGAAGCCAACTGCTCGGCAGCCTGTTTAAACTGCTTTCATTTCTTGTTTTCTGGTTTATTCTCGGCACTTTTCTTATCCCCACTTTTCTGCGCCGGATGAAGCGTTTCCTCAATGACGAGGCGATTCTGATAATCTCGCTCGCCTTCTGTCTGGGAATGGTTTTTCTGGCTACGCAAGCCGGCTTTTCGGCCGCTCTGGGAGCCTTCATTATGGGGTCGATACTGTCGGAAACAATAGATTCGGAGCGGATTGAGCATCTTATCCAGCCGATTAAAAACCTGTTTGGGGCAATATTTTTCGTGTCGGTCGGGATGATGGTTCAAGTAACGAGCCTCGGCTCATACATCGTTCCAATCGTGATTATCAGCATAGTTGTGATTGTCGGGCAATCGCTTTTCGCGACAACGGGCGTGCTGCTTTCCGGCCAAAATCTGCGCACTTCGGTCGCCGCCGGATTCTCGCTTTCGCAACTTGGCGAGTTTTCCTATATTATAGGAGCCTTGGGATTGAGCCTCGGAGTTGTGGAAGAATCGCTGTACCAGATTATCGTTTCGGTATCGGTAATTACCATATTCACAACGCCTTATATGATGAGGCTTTCCAATCCGGCAACCGCCTTCCTCGAACGGAAACTGCCTCAAAAATGGCAGGATTTCCTGAATAAAAACGCTTCGGGCGCACATCCCGTAAACCAAAACAGCCTCTGGAAAAAACTGCTGACGCAGATGGCCACTTCTACCGCTATCTACTTCTTTATCAGCATAGTACTCGTAACTTTCGCCTTGCGATATTTACATCCTTTCGCGCTGAAACTGCTGCCCGGGACAAAAGGCAACATCGTTACCGCATTCATCCTCCTGTTGGCCGTTTCGCCCTTTGTCCGCGCAATAATCATCAAGAAAAACCGCTCTTACGAATTTACCAAACTCTGGGCTGAAAGCAAGAGCAACCACGGGCCGCTGCTGTTTACGATTATTTTCCGCGTAATGCTGTGCGCCGGCCTGATAATGTTCATCCTGTTTAAACTTTTCCACACGAATTTTGTGATTGCATTTGCGCTCGCAGTCGTGCTGATGATAATGTTTACCGCCTCGAAACACCTGAAAGTGCGCTCGCGGCTGATAGAAGCCCGCTTCAAGGAAAATTTCAACGAAAAAGAACTCTATCACGAATCGAAAGCGCCTGTAACAAAAGGTTTTGCAAATCACGTTTTGGAACGCGACCTCCACCTCTCGAATTTCGCCATCGAACCTTATTTTTCGATAGTCGGAAAAACGCTTAAAGAACTCAATTTCAGGCAGTTCTTCGGAGTGAATATTGTAACGATAGTGCGCGGCCAGATGCGGATAAACATTCCCAACGGCAATGAGCGGATTTTCCCCGGCGACCAGATTGTGGTTCTCGGAACCGACGAACAGATGGACCTTTTCCGCTCGCGCCTCGAAGAAAAACGCAAAAAATACGAGAAAATCGAGGACAAACCGCAACCGGAAGTCCGTATGAGCCAGATTCAGGTTTCGCCCGAATCGAGACTGATTGGCAAAACTATCCGCAATTCAGGCATCCACGAGCATTACAAGTGCCTCGTAATAGGCATCGAGCGCGAAAATTATTCTATGCAAAATCCCGATTTGGATTTGGAACTTGCCGAAGGCGATATTATCTGGCTGATAGGCGAATATGACAACATATTAAAAATAAGCGAGTTATGACATTTATCGGAATCATTCCGGCGCGGTACGCCTCTACCCGTTTTCCGGGCAAACCTCTGGCCGATATGGCCGGAAAACCAATGATACAGCGAGTTTACGAGCGCGTCCGGGGACTTTTCGACCACACTGTGGTCGCCACCGACGACGAGCGGATTTTCAATGCTGTGGAAAATTTTGGCGGTCAGGCAGTTATGACTTCGCCCAAGCACCGCAGCGGGACCGACCGCTGCTACGAAGCCCTGACGAAATCGGGCAAAAAGTTCGATGTTGCTGTCAATATCCAGGGCGACGAGCCGTTTATCAAACCCTCGCAAATAGCGCTGCTGAAAGCCTGTTTCGAGGATGAGCAAACCCAGATTGCAACTCTTGTAAAGCCTTTCGCGGCGGACGCCGGTTTCGAGGCGCTGTTCAATCCCAATTCGCCGAAAGTCGTTCTGAACGCCAATCGCGAGGCTATTTATTTCAGCCGCTCCGTAATTCCATATTTTCGCGGAAAAGAGCATACCGAATGGCTGAAATCGGCCGTATATTACAAGCATATAGGCATTTACGCCTACCGCGCCGATGTTTTGGCCACGATTACCGCCTTGCCGCAATCGCCTTTGGAACAGGCCGAATCGCTCGAACAACTGCGCTGGATAGAAAACGGCTACAAAATAAAAGCCGGCATAACCGACGAAGAAACAACAGGAATCGACACTCCTGAAGATTTGGAAAAGGCGCTGAAACTAATCGACAAATTCTGAATCTTATTCAAAATCGAAATAATGGCTTAAACGCTCCAAAACGTCGGCCGGAAATTCTTCGAGCAGCGATAACTCGCTGATATTGCCGACTTTACCCTTCTTATTCCGCATTTCGACAATAGCCTTTGCGCGGTAAAAGTTCATATAAGGATGCGCTTTCAGGCGGTCGAGCGAGGCCTGATTAACTTTTATTTTTGTGATTCGGCTTTCGTCCACGCGCAAAAAAGGTTCGATTTTTTCGTAAAGTTCGACGTACATTCCATAAACTTCCTGCAACTGTTCTTTGCGGTAATATCCGCCTAAAAGTTGTCTGTAACCCGCTATCCGACGGGCAAATGACGAACCGACGCCCGGAATTTTTTTGAGTTCTGCGGTATCGGCCAAATTGAGTTCGAGCGACTGTCCGGCTTCGAGTTTTTCCTGCCGCGGAGCGGAGTTTGGGGCTGAATATTGTTCAACAGGCTTATTTTCAGGCTCTTGGCGGTAATAAGTCCGCGTTTCCGGGATTTTTCCGCCGCTTTGCCGCGGCCGGTTCGATTCCGATGTTTTTTGTTCTGTATAAGGCTGATAGGGAGTATATTGTCCTGCGCTTGTCGCGCCGGAATTATGTGCCGCAATAGAATCTGTATTTTCAGCAACTTGCTGATTTTTAGCAGTTTTGGGAGTAAAAAGATATTTTCCGAGAAAAATCCCGCCGACAAGGGCAATCAGGATGACAATTCCCTGCTTTTCGCGCTTTGAAAAATACAAAAAATCCTTCCACATAATAATTAATTTTGAATTTTGAATGAATGAATGAATTTTGAATGAATTTTTCATTCTCAATTTTCAATTATTCCGTCTTTCATTTGAATAATCCGGTCGGAAAGTTGGGCTAATTGCGGGTCGTGTGTAACGATGACGAAAGTCTGGTTAAACTCTTTCCGAAGGTCGAAAAACAGGCGGTGCAATTCCTCGCGGTTTTGAGTATCGAGGCTGCCGGAAGGCTCGTCGGCCAAAATGACCGAAGGATGGTTTACGAGGGCGCGGGCGACGGCGACGCGCTGCTTTTCGCCGCCCGACAGTTCGGCCGGTTTGTGGCTGAAACGCTCTTTCAGGCCGAGAAAATCGAGCAGTTCGCGGGCGCGGCGTTCGGCGTCGGAATAGCGGATTTTGCCTATCAGAGCGGGGAGCATCACGTTTTCTACGGCGGTAAATTCGGGCAGCAACTGGTGAAACTGGAAAACAAATCCGATATTTTTATTTCTGAACGAAGATAAACTCTTGTCTTTCAGTTTAGTAATAACGGTATCGCCGTAAAAAACTTCCCCCGAATCGGGCGTATCGAGAGCGCCGAGAATTTGCAGCAGAGTGGTTTTTCCCGCTCCGCTGGGGCCTACTATTGCAACTATTTCGCCCTGCTCGATATTCAGGTCAATCCCTTTCAGGACTTCGAGATTCCCGAAACTTTTCCGGATATTTTTACAGCCAATCATCTTTTTATTTGGTTATCAGGCTGCAAAAGTAAGATTTTTTTTGATAAAATTGTCATTTTTTTCTTTTTTCAAATAAAAAACATTACATTTGCAGGAAATTAGCAGTATTGTATTTTTATGAAAAAGACTTTGTCGTTATTGCTGTTCGTTCTTGCGCTGTCGTTTCCGGCCGCTATGTCCGCTCAAAATCAGGAGCGCGACAAACACTCGCCGGTAATTGCGGTTGATTCGCTTATGCCCGAAATGAACGTGGCAAATAATCGGCTATATCTGAAAAATGCGCCTGTCGGCCGCCGCGTCGATGTGATTACAATTATCGGCAACAAGGTGAAGGAAATAGAAATCACTGCAAGCGAAGGCGTTTACGACCTCAATTTGAGGCGGGGCGTTTATATCTTCAAATTAGACGGATTAGTGCGCAAATTCCTTGTGCGTTAAGCGTTTACTTCTTCCAGAAGGCCGGCGTAAAAAGTATCAGAACGGTAAACAGTTCCAAACGGCCTACAATCATCAAAGCAGAAAGATACCATTTTGCAAAGACGGAACATCCGGCAAACGAGCCAGAGGGGCCGTTTGAGCCGAATCCGGGGCCTACGTTGCTCAACGACGAAACGGCCGCTCCTATCGCCTCGTCGAAAGTCATCCCCGCCATCGTGAGGATGCACCAACTGAACAGTATTATTATCACGTAAAGCGAGCAAAACGCGATGAGCCGCTGCACAACCTCGAACGACAGCGCATTCCCGTTGAGCCTGACCGGAACTATCGCACGCGGATTCAGCAGCCGGCGAAACTCGCTGAAAGTGCTTTTGGCCAGCACCACAGCCCTGATAGTCTTCATTCCGCCACTGGTGGAGCCTGCGCAACCGCAAATCAGCATCAAAAACAGAACGACTATCCAGTAAGGCGGCCCCCACGACACGTAATCGCCCGATGTAAAGCCGGTTGTGGTAAAAATGGAAATTACCTGAAAATACGAGGTGCGGAAAGCCCTCAAAAATTCGGTTTCGGGACGGGCGTGAACAAGTCCCAATGTGATTACAATGCTGGCCACAAACAGGATTCCGATGTACCAGTGCAATTCTTCGTCCTTCCAAAAACGCTTGAATTTCCCTTTGAACAGGAAATAAAACAGCGAGAAATTTACTCCGCCTATTATCATAAAAACGCTTATAACAGATTCAATATAAATAGAATCCCAATAAGCCACGCTTGACTGGCGGGTAGAAAATCCTCCGGTGGAAATGGTCGAAAAGGCTTGGCAAATTGCGTCGAAAACCTCCATTTTGCCGTAAATAAGCAGGGCAATAAGGATGACGGTAAACGATACGTAGATGAGCCAGAGGCGTTTAGCCATTTCAGTTACCCGCGGGCGGAAACGGTCGTGGGTGAGGCCGCTGGTTTCGGCGTCGAAAAGTTGGGCTGCTTCGCCGCCAATCAGCGGAAACAGCGCGAGCGAAAACAGGATTATTCCAAGTCCGCCCAGCCAGTTGAGCAGGCTGCGCCAGAAAAGAAGCCCTTTCGACATGGCCTCAACATTAGTCAGGATGCTGCCTCCGGAAGTTGTAACGCCGGAAGTCGATTCAAAAAATGCGTCGGTATATAATGGAATTTCGCGGCTCAAAAAGAAGGGCAAAGCGCCGAAGGCGGCAAACAAAACCCAGGTAACGGTTACGCCCATATAACTTTCGCGTTTGCCTATCAACTTTATTTTGCTGCGGATGTCGGTCGGCAGCGCAAGAGCGAGGCCTGCCGCAAGCGTTATCACGCCCGAGATGGCCAAGGCGTGGGGCGATTCGCCGTAATAAAATGATACTCCGGTAGTTACGAACATAAACAGCGATTCGATAGCCAGCGTCAGCCCTCCTATTCGGAGGATGAATTTCCAATTTAATCCGTTTCCAAACATCTGATTTTCAGTTGAAATAGTCTTCTATTCGGCGCATTGCGGTATCGAGGCAAAAGACGACTACGTGGTCGCCGGCCTCAATCATGGTTTCGCCACGGATAATCTCGGCCTGTCCGTTGTTTCTGATACGGCCTCCGAGCGTCATATCGCGGGGCAAATTCAGTTCGCGGATAGGTTTTTTGGTGATTTTGGAGTTTTTTCGGGCAACAAGTTCGGCAACTTCGGCATTTGCAAACGTCATACATTTGACGGTCGAAACGTCGGCATTGAGCAAGAACTGGTAAATATGGCTGACGGCAATCAGTTTTTTGTTGATGACCGTTCCAATGTCAAGTTTTTCGGCGAGGCGGATGTAGTCGATGTTTTCCACCTGTGCAACGGTTTTGCGGACGCCGAGGCTTTTGGCAGTAACGCAGGCCAGGATGTTGGTTTCCGAGTTTTCGGTCAGCGCGATAAAAGCGTCGAAATTGGCGATGTCTTCGCTAATCAGCAGGTCGGTATTGCTGGCGTCGCCGTTTACAATCATCACGTTGCTGCCGACTTTTTCGGCCAACTGATAGCATTTTTCGCGGTTTTTTTCGAGCAGTTTTATGTTTATGCCGTCGGAAAGCATTTCGGTAACGCGCAGCGCAATCCGGCTTCCGCCCATAATCATTGCGCGGTCGATTGTTATTTTTTCTTTTCCCGAAAGGGTTTTTATCTCGTTTATATGGCGGGGCGTGGTGGTAAAGAAAATGATGTCGTTGGGAAGAATCTGGTCGTTTCCGCCGGGGATGATGGTTTCGTCGCCACGTTTTATGGCTACGATGTGGTAAATACGCTCGTCGGAAGTCAGGTCGCGCAGGTATTTATTGACCAATGGCGCATTTTCGCGGATTTTTGCGCCTACTACAATCAGTTTTCCGTCGGCAAGTTCGAACCATTGCCGCGACCAGGGGGTTTTCATCGCGTTCACGATTTCGCCTGCGGCCAAGGTTTCGGGGCAAATAAGCGAATCGACGCCCAGTTGCTTGAAAAACTCCATATTTTTTGGATGGATGTATTCCTCGTTGCTGACGCGGGCTATGGTTGTTTTTGCTTCAAGATTGTTGGCTAAGAGGCAAGCCGTCAGATTGGTAGTTTCTTCGGGCGTAACGGCAACGAACATATCGGCGCTTTTCACTCCGGCAGTCCGCAAATCGGCGATGGATACCGGATTTCCCTCTATCGTCATAATCTCGAAGCCCGAAAGCAGGTTCAGGCGCTCTTCGTCTGTGTCGAGCAGCGCCACATCGTTATTCCTGTTCTGCGAAAGCAGTTTCGCCAAATGAACCCCGACTTCGCCGGCGCCGGCAATAATAATTTTCATAATTTTATCGCTAAATTACCCCGCAAAGATAGTGTAAAAAATGCGAAACTACGAAATTTGCCGAAAATTATCGCATTTATTTGCCGAAAACAGAGGCGCCGCAGGCGCTTGCCTGCGGCGCTTATTTTTAGGGGCTGACAGCGTTAATAATAATCGTCGTCGTCGTGTTCTTCGGTAGAATCACCAGGCCCTGATGGTTCAAATCCTTTTTCTACTGTGATTGAAATTATTTTAATATCAGGCGAAGAATAAGATGACGGCGTTTCCATTATGCTATTTAAATATATCTTATTCATATTATTGAGTGTTAAGTTATTTTACTGTTATCTTCATTATTTTTACTCCCGATTTTGTAGTTGCCTTCACGATGTAAGTTCCCGTCGAAAGATTTTGTACAGTTGCCGAAAGGCCTTCGGGGTGTTGTGTTGCTATGGTTTTTCCCTGCAAATCAACAATTTTTACATCAAGCAGCAATTCGGTTGAAATCAGCGATATTATTCCCTTATCAGGACTGAAAACATTGATGAATGCTTGTTTTGCTATTTCATTACCTGTAAGCGAACCGCTGATTTTCAGAACGAAACGAGATTCGTCGGCAACGTTTTTCCCGTTCGCAACCGGAGGAGTGTAATTAAAATCGTAAGACTTCTCATCGCCAGCAAGCGGAATAACTTTATTTAACTCATTGTCTATAAGAGTTATAGCGCCGTCAAAACGATTCATTCCTGAAAAAGTAATGTTCATATTTCCTTTGAACGTAGAGTATATTCCAAGCGGAATGTTTGTTTCTTCTGATATTTCAGGCAGCAGATTTACTGCAACAGGCGCAGAAAGACCGTTTTTAGCGGTTTTTAACGAATAGATTTCCGGGATTTCGCTTATCGTTCCCATTATTTTGTAGGAATCATTATTGCCGAAAAGAAGACTGCCTGATTGACCGGCAGCAACTTTGGCAACCGCGGCGTCGTCTGCGGTTTGAGCCTTAATGCTCAATACTTTTATATCCTGAGGATTGCTTGAACGCAAAGAGTTTTTCGCAACATTCGAGGTAATATTTTCAATATTAAACTGAATAGCGCGGTTTTCCGTAGATTCGCCTTCCGCTATTTCAACCATAAATCCTTGTACAGGCGCAATTATTCCGTTTAATCCCTGTCCGGCATATCCAAATTCGCCTTCATTTGCAGGAAGAGCGGTATTATATCCTGCATACCTGCCTCCGCTTTCCTTTCCGGAGCCTATCCATATTTGATAAGAGGACTTGATGAAAGAATTGTCGTTTTTCAGAGCGGCAAAGTCAATGCTCGACATATACGGATTGCCGACAGTAGCAAAGCCGGAAAGTCCGTCTGTGCCTTTTCCGAATATTAATGCCTTACTTAAATCGCCGTCGGCAAGTTTATTGGCAATAGCGGTATCGCGCTGTATTAACTCAAATGTTCCGTTTGGCGTTGGTATGTTGCTTACTGACGACCAGCCTGTGAAAGTCGATTCTTGGGTATCGGCGTAGTAAGTATGCGTCCAGTGAACTGCGGCCGGAACATTAGGATTATTGAAATACGGAAATTCTATAATGCCGCCGGTCAGATTAAGCCCAAAATCGCCTTCTCTGGTGTCGGGATACAACCAAAAGTCAAAACTTTCGCCAAGACCGAATTTCTTCGTAATTCCCGGATAAGCCGACCATCTGCCTATTCCTCCCGCGTCAGGTAAAAACTGCTTTAAATCCATACTCGGATAGCCGCCGAAATTCAGGTCGCCGACAAACAGTTCTTGGAACGGATTGCCCATCATCCACCAACGGTTGCGTGAATTAGCGCTGCTGAAATCCAACTGAACAAAGGCCTTGTCGTAATTCAGCAAATCTTGGCGGCCTATTTCGGCGCCGGGTTCAAAGGTGATGTTGCGGACTTGGGCATTGTCGTCCGAAGCGAGTATCGGGAAATTAGCGGCGCTGCCGCTGATAATGACTTCGTCGTCGGCGCTGGGCGAAAGATTGCCGTTCCAGTTGCCGGCATTGTAAAAATCGTTACCGCTTGCGCCGTTCCAAACAGCGGTAAACTGCTCGTATGCGCCAATGTCGATAGTCCCGTTTTTCCGCGGCCGGCCTGCAAGGTCAGTTGTTTCGCTTAATGCGCTGTTATCGCCCTTGTCGATTACCGGACTTCCGCGCTGTATGCGGTAGTTGCCCTCGGTTGTCGGGGCGGTATATGCTATCGGATTAACAAACAGCGGGTTATTTTCGGCTGAAATGTCGTTGATATTACCTGTGCCGGAAGGATTTCGGCCTTGAATCAGGGAGTATGAGCAAGTCATGCTATTGTTATTAACCGTGACGTTAGTATTATTTCCGTAAATAATCGAATTTTTAATAACTGTCGGAGCGCTAATGTTTTGATTAGCAAATCCGGCGCCGTTATTTCCGCTGATAGTAACATTAGTCAGAGTTGGCGAAGAATTATTATTAACAATTCCGTTAGTGCCGTTTCCACTGATAAGAACCTGTGTGATTTCGGGCGAAGAAGCGCTGTTGTAAATTCCATACGCTTTATTTCCAGAAACAACAAGATTTTTTAAAACAAGCGCGTCTGAATAACAGAAAATTCCCACGCCTCTGATATTGGTACTGATTTCCTGTCCATTGACAGTAATGTTGCCGACAGTGGAATTAAACGCTCCCGAAACAGTGAATCCGTCAAGAACAGTTGGATTTGTAAGTCCGGCTGCTATAACTAAATATGTTGCATCATAGGCATTCGATATGCTGTCGTTGTTCAAATCCCCGCTTAAAACAGTCGGGTTGGCAGCCCAATTCCGCGTATCGCTTGCAGCATCGTAGCCGCCGTATATATTCACGCCATCGACAAGTACAAATGATTTTGCGGCTGCGGTCGTATTTGCACCGTCGGCCGAGAATTTAGGCAGGTATGTTCCTTTTGCAACACGTATTTCGTTAATTCCGCCCGTATATCTTGCATAATTCAGTACGTCGGCCAATTCGGGAACGGCATTTTCCCAAGATATTCCGCTTCCATCGCCGCCCAAAACATTTGCATCAACATAAACCGTGCCGGAATAAGACGCAGGATTCTGAATTTCGTAGGCTCCGGGGTCGATATTTGTGCCGACAATGCGCTGATTGCCTGCAAGGTCAGTATCAATTTCAGCATAAATATCGGCCAAAACGGTAGCCAGCAATGAATTATCGCCCTTCCCTGCTGCCGGACTTCCCGCCGCCAGACTGTAATCGCCTGTGGTTGTAGGAGTTGTAGAGGGCGTTACCGGCGCAACAAACATCGGGTCGAAATTATAATTATTGCCGGATGTACCATATCCCTGTATAATGCTGTTATAAAAAAAACCAAAGTTAGCACCGTATTGGTTTCCGTAAATAATCGAATTAAATACATCACAAACGCTATCGTCGCCGAAAAATCCATAGCCGTAATTTCCGCCGATAGTAACATTTGCCAGAACTGGCGCTGAACCATCGACATTGTAAATTCCACCGGCGCCGTTTCCACTGACAAGCACCTGCGTAATAGTCGGCGAAGAAACGTCGTTGTAAATTCCATACCGCTTATTTCCCGAAACAATAAGGTTTTGTAAAGACGGATTGCCCATGTCATAGCAGAAAATTCCGGCGCCGGAATTGGCAGTGGTAGTAATGCTGGGGTGAATGAAATCAATATCGACTTCGGTGCTGTTGTCCCCAAACGCGCCCGAAATAGTGAAGCCGTCAAGAACGGCATAGAGCCTTACTGCAATAACTATATATGCAGCATCGCCTTTATTTGCTGAGTCGCTATTGTTCAAGTCGCCGCTTAAAATAGTAGGATTTGCAACCAAATCCCGCGTTCCGGTTTCAGCATCGTAACCGCCGTATATATCTACGCCGCTTACAAGCACAAACGAGCGTGCGTTTGTATTTGTATTTATGCCATCGGCCGAAAATTTAGGTTTGTATGTTCCTTTTGCAACATATATTTTGCTTATTCCGCCGGCAACTCTTGCATAATGCAGTACGTCGGCCAATTCCGGGGCGGCGTCAGCCCAACTTGTGCCGGCGCCGGCGCCTGTTGCATTTGCATCGACATAAACCGTGCCGGAGTAAAGCGGAACAGGATTTTGAATTTCGTAGGCTCCGGGGTCGATATTTGTACCTACAATGCGCGAATTGCCTGCAAGGTCGGCAGTAATGCCGGAGTCAAGATATGAATTATCTCCCTTCCCTGCTGCCTGACTTCTTGCAACCAGACTGTAATCGCCTGCGGTTGTCGGGGCTGCGGCATAATCTGCCGGCGCAACAAACATAGGGTCAAAATCATAATTGGTGCTGCCGCTTTCTGTCGGCCATGCCCATCCTTGATTGTTGCTTCCGCCGAGTCCCTGAATAATGCTGTAAGAATAAGTCGTGCTGCTGCCGGAAGCATCATTAACAACCTTATTATTCCCGTAAATAATCGAATTAGAAACTTTCGGAGCGCTACTGTCTTTATTATAAATTCCATAGCCGTTATTCCCGCTGATTGTAACGTTACTCAATAATGGCGAAGAAGAAGCATTGTAAATTCCGGCAGAGGTATTAGTTCCTGTGCCGTTTCCGCTGACAAGCGTCTGTGCGATTATGGGCCACAAAGAATTGTTATTGTAAATTCCACATACGGTATTTCCATTAGCAATAACCTGCGTAATTACGGGCGAAGAAGCATCGTTGTAAATTCCGCTATTGGCGTTTTCGCAAACAGTAACCTGCGTAATTTCGGGCGTAGAACCGCTATTGTAAATTCCATACCGTTTATTTCCCGAAACAATAAGGTTTCGTAAAATCGGTGATGCCGAATAACAGGAAATTCCTACGCCGTTAGTGCTGATTGCCTGTCCATTAACGGTAACACTGCCGCTGGTATTTGCACCCGAAACCGTGAATCCGTCAAGAACAGTTGAATTTGAAACTCCTACTGCAATAACTACAAATGCGGCATCTGTGTTGTTTTCAAACTCGCCGTTGCCGTTCAAGTCGCCGCTTAAAATGGTCTTGTTTGTAATCCAATCCTGCGTTTCGTTTGCATCGTTTGCATCGTAGCCGCCGTATATACTCACGCCATCGACAAGTACAAACGACTTTGCGGCTGCGGTCATAGTTACGCCGTCGGCCGAGAATTTAGGTTTGTATGTTCCCTCGGCAACACGTATTTCGTTAATTCCGCCTGCAATTCTTGCATAATGCAGTACGTCGGCCAACTCGGTAGCGGCGTCAGCCCAACTTGTGCCGTCGCCGGCGCCTGTTGCATTTGCATCGACATAAACCGTGCCGGAGTAAAGCGGAAAAGGATTTTGAACTTCGTAGGCTCCGGGGTCGATATTTGTGCCAACAATACGCTGATTGCCTGCAAGGTCGGCAGTAATGCCGGTAAGATATGAATTATCGCCCTTCCCTACTGCCTGACTTCTTGCAACCAGACTGTAATCGCCTGTGGATGTCGGGGCTTCGGAATAATCTACCGGCGAAACAAATCCGGGGTCAAAATCATAATTAGTGCCGCCGCTTGTTGTCGGCCACGCCCATCCTTGATTATTGCTTCCGCCGAGGCCTTGAACAATACTGTTATAAAAAGTTGTGCTGTTGATAGAGGAAGAAGAAATGTTGCTGCTATTTCCGTAAATAATCGAATTTTTAACTGTCGGTGCGCTGCCGGTGCCGGCATTAGCAAATCCGGCGCCGTTATTACCGCTGATTGTAACATTAGTCAGAATTGGCGAGGAAGCGTTGTTGTAAATTCCGTTAGTGCTGTTTCCGCTGACAAGAACCTGCGTAATTTCGGGCGCAGACGAACTGGCATTGTAAATTCCATATCCATTATTACCGCTGACTGTAACATTGGTCAGAGTCGGCGAAGAAGAAGTATTGTAAATTCCGCTATTAGTGCTAGTTCCTGCACCATTTTCAGTAACAAGAACCTGCGTAATTTCGGGCGAAGAACTGTTGTTGTAAATCCCACTATTAGCGTTTCCACTAACAGTAACCTGCGTAATTTCGGGCGAAGAAGAACTGTTATTGTAAATCCCATACCGTTTATTTCCCGAAACAATAAGGTTTCGCAAAACCGGCGAGGCCGAATAACAGGAAATTCCTACGCCGTTAGTGCTGATTGCCTGTCCATTAACAGTAACACTGCCGCTGGTATTTGCGCCCGAAACAGTGAACCCGTCAAGAACAGTTGAACTTGAAACTCCTACTGCAATAACTACAAATGCGGCATCATTGGTATTCGGGGTTCCGTCGTTGGTCAAGTCGCCGCTTAAAATGGTCTTGTTTGTAATCCAATCTTGCGTTTCGTTTGCATCGTTTGCATCGTAGCCGCCTCGCACGGCAACTCCGTTTTTCAGCACAAAAGCGCTTTTATTTTTTCCGTTTGTTGCTGTCGGATAGGTACCTGTGCTTTCGTCGTATCCGTCGGCGGTATATTTAGGGATGTAAGTTCCTGCCGAAACATGGACTTCATCGCCTGCCGAGGAGGCGTTAATCATTGCTTGCAAATCGCCGGAAGCGTTTGACCAAGAGGAGCCGTCGCCTGTGCCGGCAGCAGATACAGATACATACCGCACAGTCTGTCCCATCATGCTAATAGACATAATGAGGCCAAATAAAAGAGTTAATATTCTTTTCATTCGTTTAAATATTAAGTTAGTTCTACACACTAATTTTGCCGATACAAAGGTAAAAATTAATTTTCAAAAAAAACATTTTTCAATTTTTTTTTGCAATTTTCAAAAATAATTGCTATATTTGCATAATAAATGTTCAAAAAAACGATGAAAAAATCACTTTCTATGCCGCTCTACCTCCAAATTCTGATTGGAATGGCTGCGGGAATCATTATTGGTATTATTGCGTGGCGCCTCGACGCCGAAAAATTCGTGCGGGACTGGATTTCGCCCTGGGGACAGATATTTATCCGCCTGCTGCAACTGATAGCCATACCGCTTGTTTTCGTAACTTTGATAAAAGGCATTTCAGGCCTCAAAAATATGCAGACTTTTTCGCGGCTCGGCGGCCGGACGTTGCTGCTGTACCTCTGTTTCATTACGGCTTCCGTCGCGCTGGGGCTGGGTTTGGGGCTTACCGTAAGGCCGGGCGCCCTCGTAAATTCCGATTCAGCCGCACAGATTCGCGAACGGTATTCGCAGGCGGTATCGTCGAAAGCCGAAATTGCCGAACAGGCCGCCCAAAGCCAGGGACCGCTCGATTTTCTGTACGATATTGTGCCTAATAATTTTATCCACGCCGCAGGAAATAACTCCAATATGCTGCAAGTCATATTTTTTGCCATCCTGTTGGCCGCTGCGCTACTGCTTATCCCAAAAGAGAAATCGCGGCCGGTAATCAGCCTGATTGACGGTCTGGATGCGGCAATCCTGAAAGTCGTAGATTTCATTATCCGAATGGCGCCAGTCGGCGTAGCCGCGCTGATGGCCGGACTGATAACCGACTTCAAGGGCGACATCAGCGTTTTCGGGGCTTTGGGAGCCTACGCCCTTACTGTCGCAGCGACAATGTTTCTGATAATGTATGTTTTTTATCCCTTAGTGATATTTTTCTTTGCTAAAAACGTCAAATTTACCGATTTCATCAAGCACATGTATCCCGTTCAACTGTTTGCGTTTACCACCAGCAGCAGCGCGGCTACCCTGCCCGTAAATCTGGAAACGGCCGAAAACAAACTCGGAGTTTCAAATGAAGTCGCCTCTTTCGTTTTGCCGGTAGGCGTTACCATAAATATGGACGGAACAGCCTGTTATCAGGCGATTGCCATACTTTTCATAGCGCAGGCTCTGGGAATAGAACTGACGATGGCAAATTTGCTGACAATACTTGTTATGACCGTACTTTCGTCGATAGGCACTCCCGGAATACCGGGCGGAACATACGTCATTTTAGCAATGGTGCTGACAGCCGTCGGCCTCCCCGCCGAAGGCGGACTTGCGCTGATAATCGGCATCGACCGCCCGCTCGATATGCTGCGCACTTCGGTAAACGTTACCGGCGACGCTGTTGTGGCATGTCTTGTCGATGGACAGGAAAAAAGAAAATAAACCTTGAAAATATCCGCCAAAATGTCAGTCTTTACGGGCTGGCATTTTTTTTGTTTTAGAGATGCAGCCCCCTTTTAGGGGGTAAAAAATAAAGTAAAATTAATAAACAAATAATAATATGAGTACACAAAAAAAATCAGGACAAATCGGCGTAACAACCGAAAACATTTTTCCGATAATCAAAAAATTCCTTTACAGCGACCACGAGATTTTCCTCCGCGAACTCGTGTCGAACGCCGTCGATGCAAC
>JAISUN010000050.1 GCA_031272085.1 Dysgonamonadaceae bacterium
TGGTTGACGACCTTAAGAAAAAAACAAATCCGGGCTATTCGTGCATCGGACGGCTTCGCGGATTAGCGGAGTTGCGCGGCCTTGAAAAGGGGATTGCAGGCTCGATTTTGTAAATTTAACAATAAAGATTTGTCATTTTCGCTATATAATTGTAGCGAAAATGACATTTTTTTTAGCATAAAATTAAAAACGATAACTTTTTTACGCAAAATGATAAATAGTTAACTAAAAAGATTGTTTACCTTTGTAAAATTAGAGATGTAGGAAAAATTGCTTACATATTTTAACATTCTGTTTTTAAGATTAAAAAGATGAAAGGACTAATTAACACAGCATTATTACTGACTATTGCGCTTTTATGCGCAGTCTATGCAAACGCCCAGGTAACAATCGGCGAAAACCGCGAGCCGAAAGCAACACTTGAAGTGGTCGCTAAAAAAGGCGCAATCCCTGATGGAGTAATTATTCCGCGCCTGACGGCAAAAGAACTTTGCGACTTGTCGGGCAACTACACTGCCGACCAGAAAGGCGCAATCGTGTTTATAACGGATACGGCGTCTATTGCGCCTTTAGACGTTTCAAGTCAATGTATATCATTGTCTTACACGTTTTCAAACGGGGAAGGCTATTACTTTTTCGACGGTCAATTCTGGCGGCCTCTCGAAGGCGACGACTGGGCGACAAGCGGAAATACCCAACCCAGTAATTCTTTGGCATTTACAGGTTATTACACTTATTTTGGAAGATGGGACAATATGCCGATACAATTTATCTATGGCGGAAAGCCGTATTTTGCTGTTGGCGCAAAGTTGTATCCTGTTCTGCAAGGCAATGATTTCCGGCCCTCATTTTTTGATAATTTTACCGTCAAAGATACTGACGCTACATACGGAAGCCACGGAAATAATTATAATTATTTTCTGCGCGTAGAGAACAGAAGCGTTATTGTCGGGAATGGTTATCAATCGGCGGGGGAAGACGATACCGAACCGGTGGACATTACCCCGTTTCACGCTAATTCCAACTACGTTCCATTAATTTTGGATTCTTACAAAGAAGATTTGTATCCGACCACTTCGCAAAACGGTTCGATGTACTACAACAGCACGATGCAGAGGTTCCGCTGTTTTGAAAACGGCGCATGGGTTAACTGCACCGACGGCAGCGGCTCGCTCGTAATAAAGAAAGTTACAGCCGATTATACAGTAACAAACGAAGACGTGATATTATGCGAAGCCGCAAGCGGAACTTTAAATATTACGCTGCCTGTTACCGGCGTTGCGGCCGGCAAAAGAATCAGCATTGCCGACAAAGGACTCGGCTGCGAAGGCGTCGCCGTTTCGCCGTCATCTCTGTACAACAATGCCGGCGCCAACATATCCGCCGGAATGACAATGACTTATGTCTTTGTCGGCGACGGAAAGTGGCTGTGTACGGGCGCAACGCACTCCTATCTTACTTTCGGATTATAGGCTTTCTTATTTTCCCGCTCGCAATTTTGAAATTTTATTCTTTATGTTGTATGCTTGGGATACAATTTCAGGAGGAACTTGTCCGATTGCCGAAATGATGTTGCTCAAATAGTAGTTCCAGTCTAATGTGCTGACAATGCTTCCCATCGTGCATTTTTCGCATTTCCCGTAACTGCCCATAAGATAAAAAGCATCTCTTGCAATTGAGCCGCAGCAACTGTCGCACATACCCCCGAAACTTCTGCCGCTTTGCGCGTATTTATAGGCTTCGTTCCTGAAATACATCATAAGATTGAGAAACAGGGGTTTAAGCAGTTCCGTTTCTTCTTCGTTCATTTTTTGAGGTTTGTCTGTTTCAAGGTATTTTTCCAATATCTTGTAAGCCTCTTCTTTGGAAAAATTCGGAACATTGACGCAGGGCCGGAAAGTGGAAATAGAGAACTTTGCGGGTTCATATTGTGTTTCTTCGCCAACCTCCGGTTTTTCCTCTTTTGGAGTTGCCGCTTTTGCTTTTTCGATAACTCCTTCAAGGTTGTTAGTGCTGTTTACCAATCCTTCCTCTTCCCGGCGGGGCAAAAAATGGATGGCAAGCAAGATAAATGCTATGGAGGTGATATTGGTATAATAGTAAATAACAAAACTGTCAAAATTAAACTTAAATTTAAGCGTGATGCTGATAATAATATTTATCACGCAAAACGTAATCAAGGCAATAGCAAATATAGCGATTTCTTTTTGCTTCGATTTGTTAAGGGCATAAAAGGCAAAGCCAATCATCGCCGCTACATATAAAAGCGAAAATATTGCATTATAAGCATTAAACCGAAGTTGCGGTAATTGTAATATCAAGGAAAAGGCGCCGTATATCAGCATGCAAACCAGCGCCGGTTGCATTTTGCCTTTCGGTCGGCTTGCTGTAGGATATAACAAAATCCCGATGCTCAATATGAGCGCCAAAAATATAATTTCATTCACAATAACTTGCAAATGGAAAAACTCGTGATTTTGTACGTAATTTCCAATATTAGCAATCAGCAAGGCAGCTGCGCCCGCAATAAACGTTACCGCGATGCTTTTCAGGCGTTGCGGTTCTGAGAAGACGGGCAGGCCATCTTTCGGATTTCCGCCGTAAGCGTTTTTATTCGGATTGCTGTCTATACAGAGAAGTGCAATCAGCCAAATAAGGCCTACCAGCGGGATAAGAGCGATAAGTATCCACCATCCGCTTTTGCCGATGTCGTGCAGACGGCGCACCGCCGCCGCCAATCCGGGCAACGCTGCAAGTGCGGCGTACGTCATATAGCAAGGCCCGAAAACAATCTTGCCGCTTCGCTCAAAATCCCATCCGAAAGCCGCGTCGATAAATACGGCGGCAAGCAAAAAAATGAGATTAAACAGTACAAAGTACCAATACTCTCTGCGCCGGGCGCGTCCGCTGAAATCAGCGTAATGATTCAAAACTCTCAAATACCATTTCATAACTTTTCCCTTTTTATGTGTTAATAATTTTTTTAATACAATTCCATATTTTTCTTGTCTGTTCCGTCCATATTGATTTGAAAACCGACAACGCTTTCATTATCCGAATCATATTTAGCCCATCCCTTATAATACAAAATGCCGTTATAGGCGTCGATTAAAGAGCATGGATGTTTTTTGTCAATAATTTTCAGTTCGCCGGTTTCAAGATTGATGCTGCAAAAATCGCCGTAAGAGTCTTCGTAATGACCATTTATTTCAACGTGTCCGTTAGGCGTATTGAAAAACAAACGATTACGCGCAATAAGGGGATTGCTTATAAACTGGTTGCTTTTCAGCAATTGTTTCTTTTTAGTTTCTATATTAATCTTATATACATTTAAGTTGCTAATAAGATATATGCAACTGTCATAAACAAAGTAATGGTAGTCAACTTTTCCTAAACTGTCAATCAGATTACCGCTAATATCCAGCATTTCGAGTTCTTCGCTTAAATTGTTTTTTGCGAATATCATGCCTTTGTAGATGCAAAAATTGCTTCTATTTCTATAATTATACTCTGTAAGTCTTTTATCGTCGGAACCGTCGATTTTCATGCTGTAAATCGCCCGTTGTTTGTTATCACCTAATTGTGTGTAATACAACCGGCCGCCGAAAACTATTGCGTCGTATATGTCATTTTCTTTCAAAAGTATGCTTTCTTTACTGTGGATACGCTGTTTGTACAGTTTAGAATTATACCCAAAATACAAGTAATTATTGTCAATCGTGATTAATTGCACAAATTTTTTTTTGCCAAAGAGAACTTCCTTTTTAGAATCGCTCAATCTGATGCGGTAAACTAAATAATTAATTGTTTCAGATGAGTTATAAGGGGAAACATCCGATGGAATATCGCCGGAAAAATCTGTCCGTTCGATACATTTGTAAAACCACCCATTATTGAAAATATTATTTCTTAATGAGTATAGCGCCATCCGTTCCCTGTCGGCAATTTCCGCCGAATCAAGAACTTCTGCGTCGATAAGGCTTTGTTCGCCTTCCAATACATCAAGTTGTTCCTGTGTGGAATCTTTTCCTTTGTTGTCTTTTGAGCAGGAAAAGAATAAGGCAACAAAGGCCAGAGTGCAATAAAGGAGCGCCAAATTTAACTTTTTCATAACTTTATCATTAATTGTTAATAATTGCGACAAAGATAACTATTATTTTTATGCTTGTCAAGCCCCCAAAAGGGTGAAAATTTGGGCATTTTATTATTTTCCGGATATTTTCAGTCCGAGGTCGGAAATTCCGCGCAGGGGATTTTCGCGCATCCCTTGCCGAATTCGGTATTCGTAAATTCCCGGTTCGGAAAAAGTTTCGCCTGTTTTCAGCGGAATTTTCAGGCAGTGCAAGGTCAATCCTTTGCCGTACCACCGGCCGTAAACGTCGGCTAAATCGGCAGTTATGGTATCGGAGCGGATTTCGCCCGAAGGCGATTTGCGGTCGATAAACAGCCAGATATTTTGGAAAGGATAATTGTTGTCGTTGCGGACTTCGACAGTTACGTCGTAAGTCTTTGAACAGTCGGCTATTACCGGCAGAAAAACAGCCGTGTCCTGCCTTGCCCATCTTGCGTCGTCGAAAGCGCGAAATTCAAAGAAAATCTCTTTTTGCGAGCAGGAAACGAGCAAGAGGCCGATTATCAGGCAACAGGCGGCTAAATTTTTCATTTTTCAGGCCGGTTTTTGGGGAAGAAAGTTTTGCGCTTCTTGTTTTTCTTCTTTTTGTCGAAGCGGGTCAGGTTCTCATCGACTAAAATATCGCTGTATTCGCTTCTGACGGGAGCCGCAGCGGCATTGTCGGCAGTCAGCGAAATCGGTTTTTTGCCCTGTTTGTTCATTTTTATCACTTCAAAAGCGCGTTCGGCAGTGATGGTTTTCGTGTTGGCCGCAAAACTTTTGTCGGTCGAATATGTCATCTGGTTTTTGAAAACGTCGGTTTTGAAATGGTAGTAGGTGCTGTCCTTCGTTTCGAGCGGGATTTCGCGCGAAGGGTAGCGTCGCTGCGCCTCCATATAGTCGTCCACCTCGTAATTGAGGCAGCATTTCAGTTTGGCGCATTGTCCGGCAAGTTTTTGGGGGTTCAGAGAGAGGTCTTGAATGCGGGCGGCTCCGGTCGATACCGAGATAAATCCCGACATCCAGCCTGAGCAGCAGAGTTCGCGTCCGCAGGGGCCTATTCCGCCGATGCGTCCTGCTTCCTGCCGCGCTCCTATTTGCTTCATTTCTATGCGGATATGAAATGCTTCGGCGAGGTCTTTTATCAGTTGGCGGAAGTCAACCCGTTCATCTGCAATATAATAGAAGATAGCCTTGTTTCCGTCGCCCTGATATTCCACGTCGCCGATTTTCATTTGCAGGCCGAGGCCTTCGGCGATTTTTCGGGAGCGAATCATTGTTTCGTGTTCTTTGGCTTTTGCTTCCTCGTATTTTTCGAGGTCGTTGAGTTTGGCCTTGCGATATACGCGGCGCACTTCGGCGTCGGGACGGATGCGGGCTTTCAGCATTTGGAGCAGCACGAGGCGGCCGGTAAGGGTTACGGTTCCGATGTCGTGTCCGGGAGTTGATTCTACGGCTACGACGTCGCCTTTTTCGAGCGGTATCTTGTTGCTGTTCAGGTAGTAACCTTTACGGGTATTTTTAAATTGAACCTCTACATAGTCGGTAGAAAGTTCCGATTCGGGGATGTCCGACAGGTAATCGAAGTTGTTGAGTTTGTTGTTGAACCGCTTGCAGCAGCCCTTCGCCTTCATACAACATCCGCCTTTATATAATTGATAATCCATATTTTTACGTTTTTGAAACTACAAAGTTACGATTATTTTTTTATTAAGACGGCTATTTTCATCGACAAATCGAAAAAAACCATCCTTGGATTGACGTTTGCTTCGATATGGCGCTCTGCCAAGGCGAATTCGTCTATCAGTGAAATCACGTTTTTTTCGGTAATGTAAGGCGAATAATTGACGGCAAAAGCCGTTTCGTCGGCGTTTATATAGTTGATTTCCGGAAGGTTGAAGCGGTAAAAGAAATTTTCGCGCACATAATTTCCGGCGTATGAGAAAAAAGCCTTCTGTTTTTCGCGTCCCCAGGCCGCAAATTTTTCGGCTTCGGCTTTCATATTTTTGACGTCGCGCCGCCAGCAGTTGCGCATAATGGATTTGAAAAGTTCCAGATTCCGCTGCCGGTCTTCGCTTGCCGTTATTGCATCAACGGCTTTCAGGTAATTTCCCGACGCTAAATGCACAATGTTTGAAATTTCGCTGTCGGAGCCTGATTGCCCGATTATTGAGCGGACGGCTTCGCTCATCGAGGCCTCGTCAATCGGCGGAACGGACAGGCGTTGCGCACGCGACTGGATGGTGCCGAGAACGCGGTCGGGCGATTCCGTAACGAGCAGGAAAACCGTTTTGGCAGGCGGTTCTTCGATGACTTTCAGCAGGCTGTTGGCGCAGGAAGGGTGCATCCTTTCGGGCAGCCAGACGAGCATAATTTTGTATTCCGATTCGTAGGCTTTCAGGTTTAGTTTGCGGATAATTTCGTCGCTTTCGCGGGCATAAATCATTATCTGCGAATTTTCGGCCTCGATGAAATTCGACCACTGTTGCAGGCTGAAATACGGATTTTTCAGGATAAATTCCCGCCATTGCGGGAGCAAATCGTCGCAGTAAAGGTCTTTGCTGCTGCCTTTTTTCCGGTTGATAATCGGGAAAACAAAATGCAGGTCGGGGTGTGCTAACTTGTTGAACTGCCGACAGGAAGGGCATTTGCCGCAAGAATCGTCTTCGTGCCGGTCGGTGCAGCAGAGGTAGCGGGCATAAGCGAGCGCCAGAGGCAGTTTGCCCACGCCTTCAATTCCCGAAATCAGCCGCGCGTGCGGTATGTAGCCATCCTTAACCGATTGCAGCAGAAGATGTTTGACGTCTTTTTGACCTATAATATCTTTGAAAAACACGTTTGTCTATTTTTTGATTGAAATTCTGTTTGCAAAATTAATTATTTTTGTTGGTTTTGGCAAATAAAAATAAGCGCCGCCAAATTTCCAAAACTCGGCGGCGCTAAACACAAAATTTATGAAGAGATTATCGTTTATTTGTACCAATCGGCATACATCAGGTAGTTATGCGCTATTTTCTGGTTGATTTCCTTCGACTGTTCGGGGTCAACTTTTTTGACGAACTTGGCGGGAACTCCGGCATAAATGCTGCCCGGCTCGATTTTCGTACCGCTCAACACCACCGAACCTGCCGCCACAATCGCGCCTTCGCCGACGACAGCGTGGTCGAGGACTACGGCTCCCATCCCGATTAAGGCGCCGTTTTCGATTTTTGCGCCGTGGATGGTTACGTTATGTCCGATGCTCACGTCGTCGCCAATCTCGGCCACCGATTTTTCGTAAAGCGTGTGAACAACCGAGCCGTCCTGGATATTTACCCGTTTGCCGATGCGGATTGAGTTTACATCGCCGCGCAAAACGGTTGAGAACCAGATACTTGAATCTTCGCCTATAACTACGTCACCTATAACTGCCGCATTATCAGCAAGATAGACATTTTTTCCTATTTCGGGCGTAAAGCCCCTGACTGATTTTATTATTGCCATTTATTTAATTTTAGTGCTTTATTCTTTTGATATTCCGCCAATTCCAATCGAACCGGAGTTTTTCGATTTCGGCTCTTCCTTATAGGAAATTTTACCGACTCCGTTTATTCGGCTGTGCAGGTAATCGACCGGATTACAGCGGATTTTGCCTACTCCGTTCAATTCGGCATAAACCGAATCGGCGAGCAGGTCTATGGCATTGATTTCGCCCGCTCCGTCGAGCGTGAATTTTGCTTTGCCCGATTTTCCGGCAATCCTGACCGAACCTATGCCTTCGCTCGAAACTTCGAGATTATCGACAAACATACTGTCGGAGCGGATTTTGCCTACTCCTTCAAGGTCAATTTTGAAGCGGTCGGCGGTAAAGGGGCCGTCGAAGAAAACCGTTCCGATTGAGGAAGTTACGAGTTTGTTGAGGCCGACCGGAGTTTGCAGGAAAATAACAAGATTATTGTTCTCTTTAATCCAATAATTCCCGTTTGTCGAGAGGTAAAGCCGGCCGTCTTCAACGGTATATTTTATGTTGTCAACTAAATTTTGGTCGCCAGTGATGCGGATAAAGGCGGTTCCGGGCTGCTGGCTCAAATGCACTTCTGCGGTCAGGTAGTCGTCGATATCGACGCTGGCAATGCTGTCGATTATTGCGAAGCCTTTTTCGTCGTGTATTCCGTTGCCTGTCAATTCGATACGGTTGCCCCCACGGTCGATGCCCCATTTAACATTTGAAAAATCGAACTTGTCTAATCTGAAATGCAGTCCCGAACTGAGCAGCAGAAGCAGTGCAACAAACCATAATCCGGCTAAAATCCAGCGGATGGCCTTATTTATCGGCGTCAGTTTAGCAAAGTGCGAAATAATGCTGTAAACAAGCGCTACAAGGGGGATTCCAAGTACAAAAATCATGCTTACGATAGCCAGATTTATATGGCTGACAGAGAGGAAAGGCGCAACCTCGAACAGCAGTCCGTGTCCTGCAATTCCGAACAGGGCGGCAAACAGCGCAATGATAACAACGACAAGCGCGAACAGCAACGGGATTCCGATAAGCAGCCCAAGTCCGAGAACGAAAAATTTTATCAACCCGACCAACAAATCTACTATTCCGGTAAGGCAGCCGTCGTTATTGTTTTGGCTTCCTGAATCTGCGCTTGCAGCCACTGTTTTGCCGATGTTTTCGACAGTTACCGGTTCGCCGCGCATTTTCAATTTTTCTTCGGCGGTGCGGGCTGAGGGAAACAGAATCCACAGTATTATGTAAACCGGAACTATGGCAAACGAAGTAGCAAACATAAGAACTACCGATATGAGGCGCACAGCCAGAGTATTCCAACCGAAATAGGCCGCAATGCCGGAGCAAACTCCGCCGAACATCTTGTCGTCGTTGTTGCGGAAAAAGCGTTTTTCGGCGTAGGTCTGCGATTGTCCGCCCGCCGTTTCGCGGCGCTGTTCCTGACGCCGGTTTTCGTCGTCGGAATCTCCGTCGCGCGACGAAAAATCGGCGGGTTTTCCCATCCGCCCGATAACCGCTTCCACGTCTTCTATCGTGATTACGACCGAGCCGGAGTTGATTTTCTCGCTGAACAGTTCTTCGATTCTCGCCTCGAAGTCAGAAATTATTTCAGCCGACCCTTCTTCTTTTCTGAAACAGACTTTCAGATTGTCGAGATAACTGTTCAAAAGTTGGTAGGCGTCTTCGTCCATCGTGAAAACCCTGCCGTTAAGATTCACTGTTACAGTCTTTTTCATAACACGTAAATTTATAATTCTTTGAGATGATTTATTGTTTTCTCTATTTCGTCCCAAGCCTGACCGAGGTCGGCAAGAAACTGTTCGCCCTCAGCCGTCAGCGCATAATACTTGCGGGGCGGTCCCTGTGTGGATTCAACCCATTGATAGGTCAAAAGATTCATATTTTTGAGCCGCATCAACAGTGGATAAAGCGTACCTTCGACCACTATCAGGCGGGCTTCCTGCAACAGGCGGATGATGTCGTTGGCATACGCCTGCCCCCGTTTGAGTATCAAGAGGATGCAGTATTCCAAAATACCTTTCCGCATTTGCGATTTTACATTGTCAGTCTTTTCCATGTGCCGATATTTTTTATTGTCGGCACAAAGGTAAGCATAAAAATAATACTATGCAATACATAGTATTAAAATTAACAATTTTTAACATAATTACGAGAATGGCCGGTTAATAATCATATCAAAATCACAATTCAGACGGAAAAATTTTCGTATCTTTGCAAAAAGTTTAAAAATCACGACCTTGGAAGTTCAAATAAAACCTCATATCCGCAAGCCGGAATGGCTGAAAACTGCGCTTGGAAATAACCGCCAATTCTCGATGACAGAGGGAATTGTGTCGTCTAATAGCCTTCACACTATATGTCAAAGCGGACGCTGCCCAAATCAGGGCGAGTGCTGGAACCGCGGCGCCGCCACCTTTATGATTTGCGGCGAAATATGCACCCGTTCCTGCCGATTTTGCAACACGCTGACCGGAAAACCACGCCCGCTCGACCCCGACGAGCCGATGAAAGTTGCCCGCTCGATACGCGAACTTGGGCTTCGGCACGCCGTTCTTACCTCGGTTGACCGCGACGATTTGCCCGACCTCGGCGCATCGCACTGGGCTGAAACAGTCCGCCTGACCAAAGAAATGAATCCGCAGACGACGCTCGAAGCGCTGATTCCCGATTTTCAGGGCGATTCGGCTCTGTTGCAGACGGTTATCGCTACGCAGCCGGAAATTATTTCCCACAATATGGAAACTGTCCGCCGACTGACGCCCGAAGTCCGCAGCGCAGCCCGCTACGAGCGTAGCCTCGAAGTTTTGAAAGAGATTGCAAAAGCCGGAGTGGCCGCAAAGTCGGGATTGATGCTTGGTTTGGGCGAAACGGAAGAAGAAGTCCGCGAACTGATGGCCGATTTGCTCGCTGCCGGCTGCCGCCTGCTGTCGATAGGCCAGTATCTGCAACCTTCGCGGAAGCATTTGCCGGTCAGCCGTTACGTTCATCCGAAAGAGTTTGCTGCGTTCAGCGAAAAAGCGTACTCAATGGGCTTCAAACATGTTGAAAGTGGCCCTTTGGTACGCTCGTCCTATCATTCCGACAAGTTTTTGCTCTAAAAATTCATTTTTTTTCAGAACAGGTTTCCCTGTCCGGTTATTTCATCAAGTAACTGATTGACAGGCTTTTCTTCATCTTCCGGCTCAATATCTATTTCAATATCGGGTTGAGGAACGTCTTCCGGTTCCGGTTCCGGTTCGGGGAATCGGGTCGGCTCAATCTCGCGGATTTCTGCGACTTCCTGCGTTGTGATGCGTTTTCCTTTGGCATTCAGGCTTTTAACTCCGATAAATTCTTCAACGTCGATAATCAGAGGGTCGCGGAAAGCGTCGTGTCCGCCGAAAGTTACCTCGAAGCGCGGAAAAACGGTATCGCAGAGCAAAACTAACTTTGAATCGGGATTTTCGCCGATAAAACTCTGTTTTTTGTTCATACTCGCCTCGAACGGGAAACGCTTGATGTAGGGATAGCCTTGCTGGTCGTGGTCGAACAGCGCAGCCGACCATATTTTTGCAGGATTGAACTTTTCTATAATCAAAATTTCGTTTTCGTAATGGTTTGTTGAATCGAAATTAGTGGTATAGAATTTTCCGGATTTTTCTACAATCAGGATAAGGTCGTCGGCAAAGAACTCGCCAAGGTAATTGCCGCGGTTGTCGTAGTTCAGGCGCGAAACGTCGGGGTCGAACCATACTTGCCGTCCTCCGAGCGTGGAGCCGCCTTTCTGTTTGAGCGAAATCTTGTGGACTTCGGCCTTGGTAAGTGTGATTCCGCGTGCTCCGCGTCCTTTTATCTGCACATCGCTGAAATCCTTGTCGAAAATCAAAATTTTCTGGCGGGGCTTGGGTTTCAAGACTACGCGCACCGATTCGGCTTCGCCGTTGGAGTTGGCCGAGAAATACTGAATCCGGCTGCCGGCCGTGCCTTGCGTAAGGTCGTATTCTTTGTCGCGGGTAATTCCGGTAACGGGAAAACGCTTGATGAAACTCGGCCCCGTTTTGCCGTCGCGGTAGATGACGTTGTAAATCGTGCGATTGTCGTTCCGCTTGAACACGTTGAGATACAGCACGTTCTTGCCGACAAACATTTTTTCGCTGATTTTCACTATCTTATATTTTCCGTCCTTATAGAACAGGATTACGTCGTCGATATCGGAGCAGGGGCAGATATATTCGTCCTTTTTCAGGCCGTAACCGATAAAACCTTCTTCGCGGTTGATGTAGAGTTTCTCGTTGGCTTCCACCACTTTGGCGGCCACAATTGTGTCGAAACTGCGGATTTCGGTGCGGCGAGGATAATCTTTGCCGTACTTCGTTTTCAGGCGGGAAAACCAGTCAATCGTATATTCGACAATATTTTCGATATTTTGCTCTATTTCCTTGATTTGCTGGGAGTAAGAGGCAATCAGGCTGTCGGCTTTTTCCTTGTTGAATTTCAGGATTCGCCCCATTTTAATTTCGAGCAGGCGGAGCAGGTCGTCGCGGGTAATGTCGCGGACAGGAGTGATGTTTTTCTCTGCAAAATAGGCTTTCAGCCGCTTATCTATATGATTCAGAGCGATTTCTATGTCTTTTGCATTTTCAAATTCCTTGTCTTTATAGATGCGTTCTTCGATGAAAATCTTTTCCAATGAGGCGAAATGCAGGCTTTCGAGCAGTTCGCCGCGCTCGATTTCGAGTTCGAGTTTCAGCAGTTGAACTGTGCTGTCGGCCACGTGTTTCAGCACTTGCGAAACGGACATAAAATGCGGTTTATTGTCCATAATAACGCAGCAGTTAGGCGAAATGCTGATTTCGCAGTCGGTAAATGCGTAAAGCGCGTCGATAGTTTTGTCGGACGAAACTCCGGGGGCAAGGTGGATGACGATTTCGGCGTTTTTGGCCGTCATATCATCCACTTTCCGGATTTTTATCTTGCCTTTTTCGTTTGCTTTAAGTATTGATTCTGTGAGCGTTCCGGTAGTTTTGCCGAAAGGTATTTCGGTAACTGACAGGGTTTTGCTGTCGATTTTGTTGATTTTTGCGCGGACTTTTACCGCGCCGCCGCGTTCGCCGTCGTTATATCGCGAAACGTCGATTGAGCCGCCGGTTTGGAAATCCGGGAAAAGATGAAACTCCTCGCCGCGCAGATAGGCGACTGATGCGTCAAGCAGTTCGTTGAAATTGTGCGGCAGCACTTTCGACGAGAGTCCTACGGCAATGCCTTCCGCACCCTGCATCAGCAGGAGCGGGAACTTGACAGGCAGCGAAATAGGTTCTTTGTTGCGGCCGTCGTAAGAGAGTTTCCAGCGGGTAGTTTTCGGGTTGAAAACCACTTCCAGAGCGAATTTCGAGAGGCGAGCCTCGATGTATCGGGGCGCGGCCGCTCCATCGCCGGTAAGGATGTTTCCCCAGTTTCCCTGACAGTCGATGAGCAGGTCTTTCTGGCCGAGTTGCACGAGTGCGTCGCCGATAGAGGCGTCGCCGTGCGGGTGGAATTTCATCGTTTCGCCCACAATATTCGCCACTTTGTTGTAACGCCCGTCTTCCAAGCGCCGCATTGTGTGCAGGATTCGGCGCTGAACGGGTTTCAGGCCGTCGTCGATATGCGGCACCGCCCGTTCGAGAATTACATAAGATGCGTAATCGAGGAACCAGTTCTGATACATTCCCGACAGTACGTGCCGTGGTCCGCCTTCGGTATTTACCGGCACTTTGTAATCGGAATGTTCCTTTTCGAGGTCTTCGTTTTCTATATTTTCTTCGAGATAATCAGGAGCCATAAATTTATTGAAATGCCTGCAAAAGTACGCTAAATTTTTGGGAAAATCAAATCGGGGGAATTAATATCGGCGTTTGTTGTTGAAAAAAAAGCCGATTCGGCGCAAAAAAAGCGGGAAAAATTTTCTTCCCGCTTGATAATTCTGTTAAATCCGGCCGGTCAGAATTTGTAAGAAAGGCCGAGTTCAAGAGCGGCGATTCCATAGCCGAGTTCAGCATAAACAGCGATGTTCTCGGTAAAGTAGAAACGTCCGCCGATAAAAGTGCCGTAAACTGCGCTGCTTTTGGAGTTTGTGTTATCTACAATCGCGCCGTTGCCGAAATTATTTTTACTTACCACATCGTAACCAATTAATACTCCGCCGTATGTATCAAGGCGGTCAACAAATTGATAGTGGAAAGTTCCCCTTGCGCCAAACACCATATCAATCAAGTTGTAGCCTAAATCTTCCGAATAATGCCACTTGCTGGAAGCAAATCCTACATAACCTCCAACTCCTATCGCGGCATGGTCGTCGAGCAATCCGCTAATAAGCGAATAGTCAAGAGAAGCGCCAATGGGCGGGAAAGAAGCATCGGCATGGTTGATGGTCAGCCAACTATGTAATCCAACTCCAAGGTTGATTACTTTGTCCCCCTTTTGGAAGGCGTCCTGTGCGAAAGCGCCCGCTATGAGGCAAACGCTGAAAATTACGGTTAAGAATAATTTTTTGTTCATAAAATAAAATTTATAAATAAACCTACTTATGGGCTTCGGTAATCCCGTTTTTTGAAAATATACAAATTAAATACAAAATTAGTTTAAAAAATTAAAAACCAAACAAAAATCAGGAAAATTCATTACTTTTGCAAAAAATTTAACGTATTTGAAACAAATTACCGAAAAAATGAGAACTTACACTTGCGCAAAAGATTTGGGCGACTTGAAAGCCGCTGTAAATGAGGCTTTTGAGATAAAGAAAAACCGCTTTGCCCACAAAACGCTGGGCGAAAACAAGACCGCTTTACTGGTATTTTTCAATTCCAGCCTGCGAACCCGTTTGAGTTCGCAAAAAGCCGCTATGAATTTGGGAATGAACTCAATAGTCCTCGACATAAACCACGGAGCGTGGAAACTCGAAACCGAACGCGGAGTTGTGATGGACGGCGATAAAACGGAGCATATTTTGGAGGCAATTCCGGTTATGGGTTGCTATTGCGACATTATCGGGGTTCGTTCTTTCGCGCAGTTTGAGAACAAAGAAGACGATTATACCGAAAAAATCCTTAATCAGTTTATAAAATATTCCGGACGGCCGGTTTTCAGTATGGAAAGCGCAATAGTTCATCCATTGCAGGCTTTCGCCGACCTGATAACGATAGAAGAATACAAAACCAAAGCCCGCCCAAAGGTTGTGATGACTTGGGCGCCGCATCCGAAAGCGCTTCCGCAGGCGGTTCCCAACTCGTTTGCCGACTTTATGAACGAGGCCGATGTGGAGTTTGTGATTACCCATCCCGAAGGCTACGAACTTGACACGCAGTTTACCCGCGGTGCAAAAATTGAGCATAATCAGGATAAGGCTCTGGAAGGCGCCGATTTTGTTTATGCGAAGAACTGGGCGCCGTTCCGCGACGATATTTATGGCCGCGTTGTGAACACCGACCGCTCGTGGACAGTCGATTCCCGCAAAATGAGCCTGACCGACAACGCTTATTTTATGCACTGCCTGCCGGTTCGCCGCAATATGATTGTTAGCGACGAGGTGATAGAAAGCGAGCGTTCCATCGTCATTCCCGAAGCCGCAAACCGCGAAATTTCCTGCCAGGTAGTTTTGAAAAGAATGTTGGAATCTCTATCCTGAAAAATTTGCGTTTGTGTCGAAAAATGATTATTGCGCGGTTTTAGATTGACTGATTTATCCACGCTTTTCTTTGCGAGGCAATCTTGTGTCGTAGCGGTTTTATTTGCATCGGGATTTTTTGAATAAAGTTCCGAAAAAAGATGACAGAGTGTCAGTATTACAGTAAAATTTGCTTGATTTTCGGGGTAAAACGCTTTACCTTTGCAGCATTGAATAAATGTAGCGGTTAAGAAAATGAACAAGAAAATAATTAAATTGATTATGAAGCAAAGAAAATTGCATTATTATTACAGAAGGATGTATCCTTTTTTGGTATTTACGGTATTTTTGTTTATATGCCTGTTTTTCTACCATTTTTATCAGATGATTTGATAATAACGGGCTTATTGACAATGTGTTCCATAAGTTTTTTATAAATTTCGTTTTTGCAGAGCAACTCCGAGTTGCCGATGACAAAAAGTTGTTTTCGCGCTCTTGTCAGCGCAACATTCAATTTGCGGTCGATAGAAAATCCGTTATCGACCGTACAATTAGGCAGAGCCAGCAACTGGCTCTGTTTTTTTATGCAGAATGAATAGATTATCGTGTCGCGCTGGCTGCCCTGAAAGCGTTCCACGGTATCGACGCCGATTTGCGCCAGCGGCTCTATTCCGCTCTGGAACAGCAGTTTGCGTATAAGCGCAATCTGATTTCGGAATGGCGTGATAATCCCTACGGATTCCGGCTCGAAGGTTTTTCCGGCCTGTAAATCCGCCTCGTACAGTTGTTTGCAGATTTCTACCGCTTTTTCGGCTTCTTTTTGGTTGGATTTTTCGGAAAAATCTGATTTTGAAGGCTTTATATCAAAAAATTCCATTCTGTTTTTTTCCCAATTTTCATTTTGATGAGGCAGGCCTACCGGCTCTAATTTTCCTTCGTAGAAAAATTTCGACGGAAATTCGGCAATTTCGGGGTGCATCCGGCCTTGGCGGGTAAGAGCGCCGAAAAGGCCGGTTAGGCCTTCGGACGAGTATTTCCGGTAAAGCCGCTCGAAGAGCGAATCGCTGAGATTAGTTATTCCCGCGCGATTGAGGATAAGTTCCGAAACCTCGCTCTCGGAGCGTTCTTGCAGGGTAATTGCGGGCAGTTGTTTGTAATCGCCAATCAGCACAAAACGTTTGATGGCGTTCCGTCCCGAAGGCTCCTGCGCACATATAAAGCCAAGCAGTTGAGGTTCAAGCAGTTGAGTTGCTTCGTCGATAATAGCAAGGTCGAAGCGTTTCAGGCTGAAAAGTTCCGGCTTATTGCCGACCGAAGCGGCGGTTCCGACGAACAGCCGGCAGGAGCGGACTGCATTTTCAACATCATTTCGGGAATTGCACTTTTCAAGTTCGTTTTCGAGCAGGCAGGGGCGAAATTCGGGAGCGCAGTTCAGTTCGCTGCCGATGCGGATATAGCGGGCGTTTTCGATACTCGAAAGCGTTTTGCAAATCTCGTCCACAGCGCGGTTGGTGTAGGCCAAAAGCAGGATATTTGAGCCGTCGTTTGCGAGTTCGTCTTCGACCATTTTTTTCAGGGCGATGGAGGTTTTTCCTGTTCCCGGAGGGCCGGCGAGCAGAAAAATTTCAGGCCTCTGTTCCGGCTTGTTATCATTTGATTTAGAATTATTTAGTTCGGTCGGCAGCAGCAGTTTCCGCCGGTTTTCGTTTGCTTGCAAAAATGCTGCAAGTCCGCGGAACATTCCATTGAAAACAGTATCCTGATAATCGTGTTCCACAGCGTAAAGCGCGGCCTCGTTCCAAACTTCGCGGTTTTTTTGCCGGTATCGCAGGCGAATGGTAATACTCTGACTTTCAATGCTTTCTATCGAACCTTTGAAAACTTGGCGGTTATTTACCGAATCCCTGCCGGAATTGCGCTCGTAAAGCACGACGGCGTCGCCTGCGCGGAAATTCGGCAGGTAGAGGTCGGGATATTCCGGGATTTCGAGGACTAAGGAATGAGATTCTTCGCTCGCGCGGTTGTCGCTGATTTTCAGGTTGTAAAGCAGTTCGCCGGCGGCAATTTTGTCCTCAAACGGAGCGTTCCAAAGCACCGAAGCCTTTCTTTGGCCTTCGTATTCGCGTTCCCCAACTTTCGATGTCCATAACTCCTTGATTAAGAAAGTATAAACCCGCAAAAAATAGGCTTTTTCCATTTCGTTGAGGTTTGCAAACGAAAAAGCAAAGCGGTCGATGGGCGGAGCAAGGTAATTGTCGAAAAATTTGCCGGATAATCCTTTTTTATTCAGCGTTTTAGAATTTATTGCCGCAAGATGTTCTTCCGTAACCGAAATATCGTTTGCCGCTTGGAGGGCATATTCGGCCGCCACAATGCGGTTGCGAACCTGCAAAACATCGGCCAAATGCTGCCGTGAATGGGCTTCGCGGCTCAACAGCGGATATTTCGAGTAAAGCAGGTATGAGCGCACATCTTCGGGCTGCAAATCCTGATTAAATTCCAGAATTGCCAGATACAGAAGCATTTGCGTATAATGATTTTCAGCCGAACGGATAAATGTCCCGCCGGAACGAAAATCCTCGACGGCCTTGCCCGATTTCAGTTCCACAAATGCCGAAAAGTCGCTTGCCATAAGGTCGAGCCGCCCTTGCAGCCCCAGAGCGTTGCATATAAACGAAGGTTCCAGAACGATTTTTTTCGCGTCAAGCCCGGCTTTCGGAAATAAGTCGCTGACTGCGAGGCGGATATTGGCAAATTGCGTTGCGGCCGACTCAAAAAAATCGTGTTCGGTTTTTCGGTTTTTCAGGTCTTCGCAGGCTGAAAATTCAAAGGCGGAAGTGCGGAACATCCGCTTAATCGCTTCGGTATAGTTAACCGACTGATTTTCATTGATATTCACAAACTCGTCGATGAAAAAGTTGGCCGTATTTCCGAGCAGGATGGCCGGAGTATTTTCTTTCCGGTGAAGCCGCGATAGCGTAAAGTTCAGATAATGATGGCCGTAAGCCTTGAAACATTCGGCTAACGAACTGACGTCGAGCAGATAATCAGGCTCGAAAATCAGAAATTCGGCTTCGTGAAAATCATCATCTAATAGGCTTATATTCAGCAAATTAAACTTATTTCCCGATTCTTTGAAAGGCGCAAGTTCGTTCATTTCGCGGGTTTGGCGCTCGCTGCACCGCAGTTTCAGGCTTTCGCCGTCCGGAGTTACGCACAGAAAAATACCGTCGCAATATTCTGTAAATCTTACCGTTAGCAGTTTTTGATTTTCCATAGTCCGGCTGTTTTGCTGTTAATCATCAAAAGTATCTTCCGAAAAGCGGTCGAGGTCGCGGCGTTCCTTTTTTGTAGGCCTTCCGCTGCCTCTGGCTCTATCGACAAAGCCGCTTATTTTGCTCATTTCCAAAATTTCGTACTCTTCGGACGGAGTGATATTTTCGAGATATTCGGGAACCAATTTTGCGCCGAGCCGGTTTTGTGACAGGTTAAGTACTCTGAATGAGTAAGTTATCGGAGGCTTGCGAACTGTTACCGTATCGCCGATTTTGACTGTCCGCGAAGGTTTAACTTCGCTTCCGTTCACGGTTATGCGGTTTTTCTTACATTCTTCCAGCGCGATGGTGCGGGTTTTGAAAATCCGCATTGCCCACAGCCATTTATCTATTCTGACTTCCTGCATTTTCTAATTTTATTGAGCAAAATTAATATATTTTTGGCGAAAAAAGAAATAAAATCGAAACAAAAAACGGTTTGCCGCCCAATCGGGCAACAAACCGTTTCGTTCAGTTTCCGCAATTCCGGGTTACGGAGTAATCATAGGCTTCAAAGCCTCCGACATAAAATATTTTTCTCCAATCTTGTCCTGCGGAACCCAGAAAACGGGCTTTCCCCACATATCGTCGGCCATTACCTTGGCGTATTCCTCGTAGTTGTTGGAACGTTCCGAGGTCGGCAATTTCAGGCGTTCGATGACGCAGGTTGCGTTTTCGAGTTTAGTGCTTGAACCTGTGCAGGTTATCGGCTCCAATTTCGGATGGCGGGTGCGGCGCAGTTCGGCAAAACACTCAAACGATTCGTAGATATTGAGGTGGATATACTTTTGCTGCATCAGGATTTCCATCTTGTCTTCCACGCCCGAAGCGGCGTCGAACTCGCTCTGAATGGTGTTTGCGTAAGCGTTGATGATGCTTGCGGAAGGCAATTCGGGAGTCAGGATTTTCTTCGTTTCGTCGGCCATACTTCCTACATAATTTTCAACGTGGTTCATCATATACCAGAAATTGGTGGAATGAACTACCGCGTCGTTGATGTGCTGGCCGGCCGATTTGCCTGTCGAAGCGAGGTTTTTAAGCGCAACTTCGGCGAGGAAAAGGTCGTTTTCGGCGAGCGAATTGATGTAAAGCGGGCTTTCTGACAGCACAAAAGTTACCGGATTGTAGTACGACCAGCGGCAACCTTGCACCATTATATCCATCGAATATTGCGGGCGGATAACGTTATATTGGGCGCCGCTGCCCTGCGGATACACATTTCTGCGGCAACTGTCAATCGGAAGAGCCGCATCGACCGGGAGGCCGCGCAGATAAATATTCCTGTCCCAGTTGCCCGATACTCCGTAGTACTCTACCTTGTCCGATTTCCCGTCTTCCGTATAGCCGATGGCCAATACCGGCAGGCGCGGGTCGTCGATATTCGGCTCGTAATAGTCGGTTCCGCGGTTGAGGCGGAGCATAATTACGTCGGGAACGGCTAAATTGTAATACTGTTCGTAGAATCCGCGCTGGCGGATACCGCCGGCCGAAACGCCGATGCGGTTTTCATTTACTTGCGGCGAAGCAAAAGTATAATCCTCGCTCGGAAGATTCTTAATTGCCTCTGCGATAAACGGTTTCACGTAATCGGCGGCCACGCCCGAAATGCGGATGCAGGACTTCAAAATCTGGGAATTGATGAATTTTACCCATTTGCTGACGTCGCCTTTGAAGAAAATATCCTGTTTTGCAAAAGTTGTTTTCGCCAAATCCGACATTTTGCCGTTGATACCCGACAATTCGCCTGCAATGGACTGATATTCTTCGATTACCGACTTGTAAATTTCCATCGGGTCGTCGTAGGGAGTGAAGAATATGCCCTCGCTGCCGCGGAGCGCGTTGAAATAGGGAATACTGTTGAACAAATCCACGGTTTGCAGAGCAACAATGTCTTTGAGAACCGTAGCGAGTTTGAGATAAATAACATTATCGTCGTATTCCGCTCCCGACAGGGTTGCTACCTCGTCGCGGATGAGGCAGTAGTTGTTGTTGTCGGTATAAAATTTCTCAAATTTTCCGGGAATATTACCGTTGGCGGTGCTGACAAAATTCTCGACGTCGCCGTAGTGGTCGTCCGCCCAGAAAGTACAGTAGGCAACCGAATAAGGCACGTAGGTACATACCTGCGTAATTTGAGGAAGTCCCTGGTCCCAGCCCGAAAGATACCAGTACCATTCGCCGTAATCCTTCATCCAGAAGCGGTTTTTCTGCAAATGGACGAACAGCCCAGAAACTACTTCGTCGGGTTCGGGCTGATAAATGTTGGGATTGTTCCAATCCTTGTCCAATTCCTCGTTACAGGATGCAAAGAGGAAAGGCGTCAATAACAATAAATATAATAACTTTCTCATAATAAACGATTTAATAAATTAGAAACTGACATTTATCTTGAATCCGTAAGAACGAAGCGAGGGGAAGTTGGAGTTTTCACGCCAACTGTCGGAGCCGGTTCCCAGCATTGCTTCGGAATCGATATTGTCGATGCTCTTGTAGATATAGAAGAGATTCCGTGCTGTGAGACCTACTGCTAACTTCTGCAATTTCAGCGATTTTGCAATTTTTGCGGGGAAAGTGTAGGTCAGCGCCGCTTCGCGGAATTTTATGTAACTGTTTTCCTGAATCATATCGGGTTGCCAGCCGGTACCCATATCGTGGATAAAGGTAGCGTAATACTGATATGCGGAAATGACCTTGTCGTTTGCGGTTCCGTCGGCTTTCATGCCGGGCAGGATGATGCCGTCGTGGCGCACTCTGGTGCTTCCGTCGGCAAGAGTTTCCGTCCATTCGATACCGCCGTGTTCAGCGTCGCGTCCGAACAGGGTTTGCGTCGTCAGACCGTTGCCCTGCAAGTAGAAATTGGAGTATGAAAGAACATATCCTCCGAATTTGTAATCGAGAGCGCCCATCAGGTTAAGCATACCCCAATTCCCCTTAAAATAGAAATTGGTGGACAGACCGCCGTAAATATCGGTATTGGTGCTGCCGAGGCAAATTTCGTCGTCGGGGTCGGTCGAGAGGTAATACAGGCCGTTATCGTTGACGAGCCGATTTCCATTTTCGTCGCGGGCGTAATCCTGAATCCAGAGTGTATTCATCCGCTCGCCTTCGGCCTTGCGCCAGAGCAGGTTGCCTGCGCTTTCCTGTTTCTGGGTAATTCCGGGATAGAGTTTGTTGATTTTATCCCACTGTTTGGCGGCTGTCAGGGTCATTTCCCAGCGGAAAGGCTCGGTGGCTATGATTGCGCCGTTTAAGTAGAGTTCGATACCCTGATTGTTGATTTCGCCTGCATTGATACGGATATTCTGCGAACCGGTGGTTGATGAAAGCGGAACTCCCATAATCTGGTTATACCATGTGGCGTTGTAATACGAAGCGTTAAATTCCAGCCGGTTCTTAAACATACGGAGGCTGGTTCCGACTTCGTATTCGCGTTTGCGTTCGGGTTTCAGGTCGCCCGAAAACAGGTCGGAAGGCCCTGTTATGTCGTTGATAAAGGTATTCGGGGCGGGCAAAGTTCCCATGGAATAAGTTTTCAGGGCGTAATAACGCGTTGCGGGACGGCCTACGTCAGCCCAGGAAACAAAGAGTTTTCCGTAGTTTATTACCGGAAGTTCATACCTTTCCGTAAAGTTCCACGTCAGCGATGCTCCGGGGTAGAAATAAGAGCGGTTGGCTTTCGGCAGGGTGGATGACCAGTCGTTGCGTGCTTGAAATTCCAGGATATATTCCATTCCCCAGGAAACGGTTCCCTGACCAAGGACGCTGTACATCGATTCGTATTGCTGCGAATATCCCGAAACGTATGAATCGTAACTTGCAGGCCATGTGTCGGCATTGGAAAGCGACCAGAAGCCGGCAAATTTGCTGTTTCCTCGGGTGCCTACGTTTACGTCAGTATATGAAGTTTTCTTGTAGGCCGGTCCTGCGAATGCAAATACGTTCAGTTTGTCGTCAATAAATTTTTTATCGAAGCGGATGTATGCTTCGTAGTTCTGAATCATATTGCGTTCGCGCTCGAAACTGAATTTTCCGCCGGTATAAGAACCGTCCGCATTTTGGCGGTAAGGCATATTTTTAGTTGCGTAATCGGTATCGGTATAGTCCAATCCGCCCTGCAAAGTGAGGCTTAAAAATGGCAGGAAAGTGAATGTCGCCTTTCCCGAAGTGATTGTGTGCAGGCGGGTGTCGGTATTGCGGTTCTCGTTCATATTCCACATCATATTGAAAAATCCGTCGTTGATGTTGTTAGGGTCGAGGAAAGCCGAAGGCCAGCCCCAGCCGTCGCCCTCTACGCTGCCGAGTTCCGACATTGTACGCATCCAGCCCGTTTCGTCCTTATAGGAATTCATCGCTGTTTTGATGTCGTAATCGCGGTTGAACGTTCCCCACGCGATTAGGTGCTGAATGTTGGACATACGGTTTTGCGAATTTGTGTAATACAGATTTTGAGTGAACTCAAATTTTGCGAGTTTCGATACCTCAATCTGTCCGTTGAAACTCAATGTATTTTTGGTCTGTTCCTGATTGGGCGTGATGCCGTCGTACTGGTAATTGGTAAACGACAGACGCATATTGCTCCTCTCGTTTCCGCCCTGGATAGCGCCCTGTACGTTGTGTGAAGCGCCGGTATTGAAGAGGTCGAGATAGTTGTTTTTGTAGGGCGAATAGGTGCGCGTCGAGCCGTCGAAAAATTTGATAGGCGAGCCGTCGAACTTGGGGCCGAAATTGAAGCGGCTGCTTACCGTCCGGCGGATAGTCTGGTTGGCGTCTTCCCAGTTGTAGGAATATTCGTTTTCGCCGGAACCGTATTCGTTTTGAAAATCAATCAGCGAGTAGGGTTCGTGCCATTCCTGTCCGTAAGAAACCTGAACGCCGAGGCCGCGCGTTCCGGCTCCGCTTTTGGTGGTAATCAATACAACGCCGTTTGCGCCCGCGCTACCGTAAAGAACGGCTGCTTTTGCGCCTTTCAGAATTTCCATCGAGGCGATGTCTTCGACGTTGATATCGTTGGTCGCCGAGCCGTAGTCGAATGAGTTCAGCGGGTTGTAGTCGCGCGAAGCCATACTTGATTCGGTATCGTAAACCGGCACTCCGTCAACCACAAACAGGGGGCGGGTTCCCGATGAGGATTCCAGACCCTGCGCTCCGCGAATGTTGATTTTCATACCTCCCATAGGGCCTGCCGCCGTTGCCTGAATGCCCACGCCGGCTGCTTTTCCGTAGAGCGAGGCGATAGGATTGGCAGTTATACCGGCCTTAATCATATCGTCGCCTTTAATGGTGCTGACGCTGTATCCGAGCGCCCGCGTGTCGCGCTTGATGCCGAGCGCCGTTACAACAACTTCGTCCAAGGCCTGCTCGTCTTCTTTCATAACCACATCCAAAGACTGCTGTCCTGTATAGGTTATTTCCTGCTGTGCGTAACCGAGAAATGCGATTACGATTACGTCTCCTCTGGAAAGTCCGTTAAGAACGAAGTTTCCGTCCACATCGGTTGTCGTGCCGATGTTTTTCCCTTTTACGGACACTGAGGCTCCCATAATAGGGCCTGCATCGTCCGACACCTGACCCCGCAAAACGCTTTGTTGCTGCTGCGAGGTTGCTTCGTTCCCCTCTGCGCGTACTTCTGCAAATACTGCGCTCCCAAAGAGAGTCAATACTGCTAACGCATAAAGGGCAATCTTTTCTCGAAATTTTACCATAAAAAAGTACAGTATTAAGTTAAACAAAAAAAATTGTTAAAGCGTTTAACTCGAAAAATTCTTGAAAATCGGCAATATCAGTGAAATTATAAAAAATAAAAAAAACGGTTTTCGCCCGTAAAACGGGCGAAAACCGTTTTACATCGTTAATCATATAAACTTTTCCTTAAATAATAAAGGAAGTATATATGACTAAATATCAGTTATTAATACACTTATACATACCAAAAAGAATTTATGGGTTAATCACTTTTCGGCACAAAGATATAAACAAAAATGAATTAAACAACAAAAATGGTAAAAAAATCAAAAAAAAACTTAATTTTTTTAGGTTTTTGCCATTTTTAACAAGCATTTTTTCTTGGTTGGCGCAGGCAGGAGCCTTGCTTTTAACTGCGGCGTAATGCGGATGTTACGCCGAGCAGAGGTCAATTTTCCCAAACATTGCACCTGTCTAATATAATATCACAATCGTTTGTTTGGTGCAATATTGCTTTTACGCCTAATCCTTGAATTGGATAACGAAATTGTACATAAATACTGTCAGTTGCAATAAATAAAGTGTCAATTTTTATGTATGACTTAATGTCTTTGTCTTCAATGTACTCCTTTGAATATATTAAAACATCCTTGTCAAACTTTTTTAATGACAAACTATCGGTAAAAGGCGGATAGCTCATAATTGTCAAATTCTTTTCATTTAGCCAAGACTCTCTTTGGATTAAAAAAAATTGTTGTATATCAGGAATATTGATTAATGTATCAAACAATCTATTTAGAACCTGTGTTTGAGAGCATAAAGGTTTATGCTCAAATGTAGAGTCTTTTGCTGTTCTTTCTGTTGATGAACTACACGCTATAAAAAGCATAAAAACTATTAATTGTATTTTTTTCATATTATTCTTTTTTATTGTTTAACAAAATTGTTTTCATCTTCATCCCTACATAAATTCCCCCTGCTCGTCGCAGGCTCCTGCCTGCGATGTTGCTAACAGCAAGCGTCCTCGCTTGCTGCAAGGCAGGAGCCTTGCTTTTAACTGCTCTTCGTAACGCGGACGTTACGAAGAGCAGAGGTCAAGGTATTTTACTTCTTAATTTTAATATTTATACAGTTTTACCTTGTAAACCACTGCGGCAGAACTTAGACGAAGCACCTGTCCCTGACCGTTTTCGTCGCCGTTGAGGCGGCGTTGACAAATCCATTTGTCATTTACAAGTACCTCTTCATCGATAGAAACAATACCGCAGATTTGATTCCCGGAAGAAGGCGCGAACGACAATGTCGCCGAACCGCTGCCCGCAATCAGAAATTCATCTTCGCTTTCTTGCAAAAACAAAATGCCGACACGCTGATAGATTGCCATTGCATTTCCTTGATTATTTTGCATTTGCGGCTGTGACGCCCAGTTAATCGTAACATCATAGCCTCCTAACGATATACGGCCGGAACGCTGTTCGCTTCCTTCAAGTACAATTCCCGAAAGTTTGTCGGTACCTTGTTTTTCTACAATCTTTTGCGAAAGATGGTCAATGGTGGAGTAAGCGGCAGCAAGCGGATTTTGGGTAGCGCCGCCCGGACCGGCGGGAGGCCCGTAGAAAGCGTCAATTCCGAAAGGCGAGAATCCTATTGCATCCAATTGTCCGAAAGCATAATATGCATTGCCGGCGCCTGCTTCGCCGCTGTACGTTTCCGGCACGAAAAGCGGATTGCCGTCGCTGTTGTAACGGCCTCCCCAATACGCAAAGTTCTGGAAATAAATGTCGGGCGAAATAAAGTCGATATGCGGTGCGCCTGCACGGTAGATATCTTTGGAGTGAGGTAATGGGCCGCCGCTGTTGTACTGTCCGGGCAAATAATTTGGCCGAATCAGAGCGGCGTTGGTAAACATAGGAATATCGTACTCCGCTTTTCCTGCTGCAACGATAACTTCGAGATAGGTGGCATAATACCAAGCCATAAAGAAATCGTTAACGATGGGAGCCGAGCCGAAAACCTCCGGCCATGTTCCGGACGTTTTTTTGCCGGCGCTGATCCATGCCTCATGC
>JAISUN010000057.1 GCA_031272085.1 Dysgonamonadaceae bacterium
CGCCCGCTGAATCCGTTCAGGTTGATTTGCATCTGCGAACCTATGCCGCCCGTCTCGCGAATCTTCACTCCCGAAACGCGGTCGAGCGCATTGCTGACGCTCGCTGCCGTATTGTGAAGTGACTGAACGTCAATCGCCACCACATTAAAAGCCGATTCCCTGACGCGCTTAACGGGACTTTTCGCCTCGACAACGACTTCGTCGAGCATAAGGGTGTCTTTTTCAAGCGATTGAGCCTGAATTTGCGAAAAAATCAGAAGCCCGATAACCAAATATGTAATTTTCATTTTTTGCAGTTAAAAATTCGACTGCAAAGGTACGGGCTTCAAAAAAGCATTACAATCCCTAAAAATAGGGATTTTTAACGGGTTTTAGTAATCATTTATGGGGAAATTTATATAAGAATAATCAATACGCGCCCCAATTTACGTTGTGCATATCGCCGGTTTTGATGAAGGTATCGTGAAATGCCAGCGCAGCCGAAATCTTTTGCGGAGTATGGCCTTTCTGACCGAGTTTCAGATAATCGTTCAACAAATCGCGGTAACTTGGGTCAACACAGTTGTTTATGATAACTTCCGCCTTTTGAATGGGCGATTTTCCGCGCAAGTCGGCAATCCCGTGTTCGGTAATCAGGATTTTTACCGAGTGTTCGCTGTGGTCGAGATGCGAAACCATCGGCACTATCGCGCTGATTTTGCCCTCTTTCGTTACCGAAGGACAGGTAAAAATCGAGAGATAGGCATTGCGGCAAAAATCGCCTGAACCGCCGATTCCATTCATCATTTTTGTCCCCAAAACGTGAGTAGAGTTGATATTCCCAAAAATATCGGCTTCCAAAGCGGTATTTATCGAAATCAGGCCTAAACGGCGGGCAATTTCGGGGCTGTTTGAAATTTCCTGAGGACGGAGCAGAAGTTTCGGCTTGAAGTCCGACAGATTCTTGTAAATCTCTTCCAGAGCGGGAGTGCTGACTGTCAGCGAACAACCGCTGGCAAATTTAGCATTGCCTTCGGCCATCAGTTTTACAACCGAATCCTGTATCACTTCGGTATAAATTTCAAACGGAGGAATGTCAGGATTTGCACCCATTGCGCCCAGCACAGCGTTTGCCACATTTCCCACGCCCGACTGAACAGGCAGGAAAGATGCGGGAATCCGTCCGGCTTTCATCTCGTTAGAGAGAAAATCGGCCACATTTTCGCCAATCCGCGTGGTTACTTCGTCCTGCGGAGTGAAAGCGCCTACCTCGTTGGGCAAATTGGTTTCCACAACTCCGACGACTTTCGCTGGGTCAATTTGAATATACGGCACGCCAATCCGGTCGCTCGGCTTGTAAATCGGGATTTCGCGACGATGGGGAGGGTCGGCAAGTTCGTAAATATCGTGCATTCCCTCGATTTCGCGCGGGTGGTAGCGGTTCAGTTCGATAATCACGCGGTCGGCCATACGGGCTACGGTCGGCGCAATTCCAACTCCCGAGGTGAGGAAAACCTTGCCGTCGTCGGTTATTTCGCAGACTTCCAAAATCGCCAAGTCGGGTTTCGGCAAAAATCCGTAGCGGATATATTGCTGCAATTCCGAGAGGTGAAGGTCGAAATAATGAGCGTCGTGATTGTTGAGTTCCGTCCGCATATCCTTGTTCGACTGATAGGGCGTGCGGAACTTAATCGCGTGAGCGCGGGACAGATAGCCGTCGATTGAATCGCCGGTCGAGGCTCCGGTGTAAATTCCCACTTTCAGCGGGTTGCCTTTTGCATGTTCTTCTTCGGCACGTTTGGCCAAGGCTTTTGTTACTTCTTTCGGGCAACCTGCGGCGGTAAATCCGCTGAACCCGATAATGTCGCCGTCTTTAATCAGCGCGGCTGCTTCATCAGCAGTTATTTTACTGTAAACCATTAATTTTTAATATTTTATTGTTAATTGTAATCATAAATAATGAGCAAACTCGCCGCACTGTCCGCTTCGTAATTCATCTCTTCGGCCGCATTTGCAATACAAAGGTAAGGCTTTTTTCCGAAATATCGAAAAAAATGTTAAATTTTTATATCTATAAATGCGTTATAATTCGTGTTTTCCGCTACCGGACACAGATTCAGATAACCGCAATCAATCAGTCCATTGCTCGACACAAGAGGATTCCCGGCCTGCCGCAAACGATGATTTTCATTCAAATGTCCCGAATCCTTATAAAAATCGAGTTGAAAAAAACCACGCGATTGTGGATTGATGCGCTTTTCAAAAAGTTTCAAGGCTAAATAGCCCATACTTTTCCGCATATTTATTTCAACGCAAGGATGAAGGCGAAGCGAGTCATTTTCTTCATAAACCAGCATATCAACCCCGATATTTCCTTGATAATAAGGCAAATACATCTCATTAATCAGTTGTGTCAATTTTTGTTTAATTTTGTCGAGCAAATCCTCATTTATTAAACTTGTTATTAACTTTCTGACTGTCTGCTGATTAGCAAGCAAAGTTTTTTGCCAGACGCCTTTTTCATTCGTATAAAAAACTGAATATCCGACAAATACAGCATTTTGCGGCGATAAAACCTCGAAGTGCATTGAAAAATCCAACTTTTTATTGAGAAATTTTTCGAGCGAAACCTGTGCTTGTTTTTTCAAAAACCCGCTGATAATCTGCCTTTCCGACCTTGCAATTTTGCCCTGCTTTAATCTTACCAAACCCCGCCCCGACGAGGAAAACGGCGCTTTTACCAGCATATCGCAAGCGCTAAATAATTTTGCCTCATCCTCAATTTCTTCTATCGAAGAAAAAAACTTTGGCGTTAATAGGCTGTCAATTTCCGGAATCGAATCGGCAAGCAAAGAAACAACTTTTTGCGAGGCCATACGGCTGCCAAGAAAGCGAAATTCCTCTTTCCAAGTCGGAACTTTCAGATTTAAACAATATTTTCCGCTTATTTTATTGAAAAAATGGATACTTTGAGGCGAAATTCCCCATAAATCGACTTCCTGATTTGCCATATCCTCAATTTTTACTTTCCTGATTTCAAAGTTTTTCCCATCGTTCAACTGAAAAATATTGTTTTCATCGACAAGGATAAAATCTCCGCAATCGGCATACCAAGCGGGAAGCAATGCAAGTTCGCGCTGCATTTTCGCAACAGAAACCGGAGGCTGGTAATATTTTGAAGCATTCAAAACGGCCGTTTCGTGTCCGGGATTAAAAAAACGAATCATCGGTCAGAGGAAGTAATTTTTATCAATCCTGAAAAATCCCTTATCACTGTCGAAAGCCACGCCCTCGCAACTGAAAAACCGCTCCAATTCGCCGTTTTCGTGAAGTTCGGCAGGCGAACCGGCAATCAAACCCCTACGGCCGTCCATAAGCCGGAGTTGGTCGGCAACCTGCAAGGCAAGTTCCACATCGTGAGTGGAAAGCAGTACAGTTTTGCCCTCCTCGCGCGTCAAACGGCAAAGCAGCAGCATAATTTCAATTTTACTCCTGAAATCAAGGAAAGCCGTCGGCTCGTCGAGGACAATTATCGGCGTTTCCTGCGCTAATGCCTTGGCTATCATCACTTTCTGACGCTCGCCGTCGCTCAGTGTATGAATCGACCTCGCAGCCAAAGTTTCAATTTTTATCCGCCGGACAGCCTCGTCCACAAGTTTCATATCGCGCCGGCCGAGTCGCCCCCAAAATCCGGTGTAAGGGTTTCTGCCAAGGGCGATTAGGTCGCGGACTGACATATCGCGCACCGAGATTTTCTCGGTCAAAACAATCCCGACCGTCCGCGAAAGCGATTTGCCGGAATATTCCCGGATATTTTTTCCAAAAATCGAGATTTGTCCGCCCAAAGGCGGCTGAAAGCCGGTCAGGGTGCGCAAAAGCGTGGACTTCCCCACCCCGTTTGCTCCAAGCAGGCAGGTAAGTTTTCCCTGCTGAATAGTAGTCTGCAATCCGCTTGCAATGGGCTTTTCCTGATTTTTCACCCTGTAACCGAGCGTTAAATCCCGTATTTCTATCGCCGAAGTTTCCATTTTCGGGACAAAATTACGGCAAATTTTCCGAAAAACAAACAATAAAAATTCGCACTTTTACCCTTATTTAGATTTTGTCTAAATTACAGTAAAATTTAAAATTATTTTTCATTGATTATCAATAATTTATGATTTTTTAACCTCATTTTCCTGAAAAAACTGCCAATTTTCGTGAACTTTTTTCAGTTTCAGGTGTTATATAAGAAAGAGTGTACAAATAAATTTCAAAATTACAATATTATGAATAGAATTTTACATTTTCTTCACAAAAAGAAAATCAGAGAACAGTTTAGCGCAGCGTATGTATGT
>JAISUN010000115.1 GCA_031272085.1 Dysgonamonadaceae bacterium
CCGCAGCGGACTTTCCCCGACATCGCATCGGGACACTGCACACGGCCGATGATTTCGCCCTGATTTTCAGGCACTACGGCCATCACGCGCTCGCCCGCGTTCACAAACTGGTTGTCCGCGAAACGAAAATCGACCATATCGCGGGCGGAGTTCTTTCGCCGCAGGACAACGCATTTATGGCCGAACTTTACCGCCTTATGGAAACCGAACTCTCGAATCCCGAACTGAACATTTCCGGGATGACGGACGTCCTGAAAATTTCGCGTACCAAACTGTATTACAAGATAAAAGGCCTTACGGGAATGAATCCCAACGTGTTTTTTAAAGCCTACAAACTGAACCGCGCCGCCGAACTGCTTTCCGAAGGAAAATACAACATTTCGGAAATCGCCGACATTACCGGATTCAGCACCCTGCCTCACTTTTCGGCAAGTTTTAAGAAGCAGTTCGGAGTTGCCCCCAGCGAATATAAGGAATAGAAAAACGAAAAAACAGCATAATTTTTGCCGTTTCTTGATTTTTCTCACAAAAAATACTTATTTTTGCTGCGTATTTTGATATGAAAATTCAGTTGCTGGTATCGGGTAAAACTACGCAAGACTTTGTAAAAGAAGGACTTGATGAATATTGCGCTCGCCTGAAACATTATTTTCCGTTTGAAATGAAAGTCGTTCCCGAACTGAAAAACGCGGGAAATTTAAGTTTCGAGCAGCAAAAGGAAAAGGAAGGCGAACTGCTGCTGAAAAATTTTCAGCCGGACGATTTCGTCGCCCTGCTCGACGAGCGCGGAAGCAGTTTTACATCGCTGAAATTCGCCGGCTGGATAGAGAAGAAACAGGCCTCGGCGCGGAGGTTGGTTTTTGTCGTCGGAGGGCCTTACGGATTTTCGGAAAAGGTTTATCAGAGGGCTAACGAAAAAATTTCGCTCTCGAAAATGACTTTTTCTCATCAGATTGTGAGGCTGCTGTTTATTGAGCAACTTTACCGCGCAGCCACGATTTTGAACAATGAACCGTATCATCACGAATAGGATTGGCATTATTTTTGCAGTATAAAACTAAATAATAATATATATATGTTAAGACATCTTTTGAGTTTTCTTGCCATTGCAGCCCTCTTGACGGCCTGCTCGCAAAAAAATTCTTTCCATATTAAAGGAAGCGTAGAACAGATAAATTTGGACAACAGAGTTCTTTATTTGTCTGAAAATAAGGAATTTACGGAATCAGTCATCGATTCGGCCGTAGTACGGAACGGCAAATTCACCTTCAAGGGCGTTCAGGACGAACCGGCGGTTTATTTCCTGTACCTCGAAAGCGACGGAAATGACGATTACGCCGGCGATATCAGCGAAGGAATCCCGCTTTTCGTGCAGCCCGGCACAATTACGGTAGAAATTATCGGAAACAAAACTAAAATTGGCGGTAATTCGGATAATAAGGCCTATCAGGACTTGCAAAACAAACAGTATGACATAATGTCAAAGATGAAAGATTTGGCAGACCGCTACGAAAAATCGCTTACCGACAGTGTCGCTTCATTTGCCGAAAAAGCCGAGAAATCGGTTGAAACAGAGGCAGATGAACTCAACGAAAAATTAGGTCGGGTTTTCTACGACTACCTTGCGGAAAATATCAATTCCCCGATGGGTGAAGAATATTTCCGCTCGCATTACGATTATCTGACTAATTATTTGTCATACAAACAGTTAGATTCGCTTTTATCCAACGCCAACAAAGAGTTTAGGGAAGACGACGACATCAATAACATAATTCAGTCGATAGAATCGGAAAAGAAAATCGAAAGCGGACAGAAATTTTCCGACTTTATGCTTCCCAACGATAAAGGCAAGCAGGTTTCCCTGTCCGATTTTATGAACAAAAAACAGTATGTTTTAGTCGAATTTTGGGCGTCGTGGAACAGTACTTCGCTCAACGAAATACGCCATTTGAAAGGGATTTACGACAAATATCACGCAAAAAACCTTGAAATTGTGGGCGTTTCGCTCGACGACATCGACAGCGACTGGAAATCCTGCATTGCAAATTTGAGGCTCAAATGGCCACAACTAATTGATACACAGAGCAATTACGCAGCGGCGCAACTTTACAAGGTAACAGAAATCCCGACTTCGATACTTTTTGATGCAAAAGGAGTTATCGTCGCCCGCAACATTACCGGCGACGAACTTACACAGATTCTGGATAAATAAGGCTAAAACTTCATACTCAACCCGATACGCTTGCGTTCATAGTCGATATTCAGCACTTTTACCTGAACGTGCTGGTGCAGCGAAACCACGTCCGAGGGGTCGGAAACGTAGCGGTCGGCCAAATTCGACACGTGAATCAGGCCTTTTTCCTTGATTCCTATATCGACAAAACAGCCGAAATTGGTTATATTTGAGATAATTCCGGGCAAAATCATTCCTTCGCGCAAGTCGTCCATAGTGCGGACATTGGGGTCGAACTCAAACACTTTTACCTGCTCGCGCGGGTCGCGTCCGGGCTTGTCCAATTCCTGCATTATATCTGTCAAAGTCGGCATTCCGATACTGTCGCTCACATAATTTGCAAGCACAATTTTTCCGCGCAAATCCTTATTTTTTATCAGGTCTATTACCTTGCAATTCAAGTCTTTGGCCATTTTTTCAACTATCGAATACGATTCGGGATGAACGGCCGAGTTGTCGAGCGGATTGTCGGCGTCGGGGATTCGCAGGAATCCGGCCGATTGTTCAAATGCTTTTTCACCGAGGCGGGGAACTTTCAGCAAGTCGCGCCGCGTGCGGAAAGCGCCGTTTTTGGCGCGAAAATCGACAATATTTTGCGCAAGCGAGGGGCCGAGGCCTGAAACGTAGGTCAGCAGATGTTTGCTGGCCGTGTTGAGGTTCACGCCGACGCGGTTTACGCAGTTTTCCACCGTTTGGTCGAGCGATTTTTTCAGTTCCGACTGGTTCACATCGTG
>JAISUN010000023.1 GCA_031272085.1 Dysgonamonadaceae bacterium
TTTCTGCCGGAAATGAAAAAATTTCTTCCAAAAACCCGCCTGACGGTTTGGGCTGTGCAACATTGCGAGCAATATCACACAGTAAACCGGCAAGATACCTGTCAAAATCAAATATAAAACCGTCATCGCAAACATAATATTCGTATCTGTAATTACTTCCGATTGGCATCGACATTCGCAGAAATCCCGCAACGATTTTGCCGGTATAATCCAAGCGGTTGAATATCAGTTTACTGACCGACGTAGTTGTAATATCCGTCCGCTTGAACTGTTTGGCGATTTTGGGAATATAAATAAGATTCTTAGCAAACGCATCGTTTTTATGTTTTTCGAGAAATGCCACAATCTTTTCATTCACAACCTCATCAAACTGATTTTCAACATAAATCAGACATTCAGGAGGGATGCCTAAATTGACGGTGGAGTGAAGAGAATGTGTTTGCATTTTGTGAAAATTTTGTTGTAAAAGTAGTTAATTTTTTTGAAAAATTATTCTTGCTTCTCATTTTCATACCTCTTCAATCTTTCGAGCAACCTCTTCCATAAGCCATTTGGGGGTTGAGGTGGCGCCGCAAATACCCACTGTTTCAACGCCTTGCAACCAATCAGGATTGATGTCGGCGGGAACTGAAATTCGGTGCGTGTTCGGATTTGCCTTTTTACATTCGGCAAGCAAAACTTTGCCATTGGAACTTTTTTCGCCTGCAACGAAAAGTATCAAATCGTGATGGGCAGCGAATTTTCCGATATTCGGAATGCGGTTTGCCACTTGCCGACAAATTGTATCAAACGACTTGAAACGCCGTTCGGGATTGATGCGGTTTTGGATTTCGCCGACTATTTCTTTGAAATCGCCGACCGACATCGTAGTTTGCGAAAAAAGATATATATCTTTCTCAAAATCAATCTTTTCAAGGTCTTTTTTATCCTCTATCACGATGGCTTTGCCCTCGGTCTGGCCAAGCAGTCCGTTAACTTCGGCATGGCCTGCTTTTCCAAATATAACTATCTGTGATTCAGCAGGATTCAGTTCGCGATAATGTTTCAGGATTTTCTTTTGGAGTTGCAGCACGACCGGACAGGTAGCGTCGATAATCCGGATAGAATTTTTCTCTGCCGTTTGATAGGTTTCCGGCGGCTCGCCGTGAGCGCGGAGCAGCACCCGCTTGTTGCGCAGCGAACGCAGTTGCTCGTGATTAACGGTAATCAGGCCTTTTTGCTGCAATCGGGCGACTTCCTGGCTGTTATGCACAATATCGCCGAGGCAGTAAAGTTCCCCGTCTTTTGCGAGTTCGTTTTCGGCGCTTTGGATTGCGTTCACCACGCCGAAGCAGAAGCCCGAACCCTGGTCTATTTCAACAATTCGCATATTTTTTCAAGATAAATTTTGTCGGTCTCGTCGAAAGCGCTCACTTGTTCGCTGTCGATGTCGAGAACGCCTGTTATTTCGTTTCCCGAAAACAGAGGCACGACAATCTCGGAACGGGAAAGCGAACTGCAAGCGATATGTCCGGGAAACTGCTCCACGTCGGGGACAATTATTGGCCGCCGCTCTTTCCATGCCGTTCCGCAAACGCCTCTGCCGAATGCTATCCGGGTGCAGGCAACAGGGCCTTGGAAGGGCGCCAAAACAAGTTCATCGCCGCGCACAAGGTAAAATCCGACCCAGAGGAAGTCGAAAGCCTGTTTCAGAGCCGCCGCAGTATTGGCAAGGTTGGCAATAAGGTTGCTTTCGCCCTCGGTCAGGGCTGCAATCTGGGGCAGCAGGGCTTCGTATTTTTCCTGTTTTGAAGCGGAAATTGGGATTATCAGGTTTTCAGACATTGTTTTCTTCCATTTTCAGACTTTTTCACCACAAAGATACGGCAATATTTTTGAAAAACGAAAATTTTGCTGATTTCATTTTATTTTTGTAACTTTACACTCGCAAAATCGAAGAACATATTATGCAAACCATTTATTATCAACTGATTTCAAAGGCGTTGAACTTGCCCGAAAAAGGGATACAGCGCACCATTGAGTTGCTCGACGACGGCGCAACTATCCCATTTATAAGCCGTTACCGCAAAGAAGCAACCGGAGGCCTCGACGAAGTGCAAATAGGCGAAATAAAATCGCTCTACGAAAAATATTGCGAGATGAGCGAGCGTAAAACCACGATACTCAACTCGATAGAGGAACAGGAAAAACTCACTCCCGAACTCCGCGCCCGAATCGAAGCCTGCTGGAACGCCACCGAACTCGAAGATATTTACCTCCCATACAAGCCTAAAAAACAGACCAAAGCGGAAATTGCCCGCAAACGCGGCCTCGAACCTTTGGCAAAAATCCTGATGTCGCAATACGAGTGCGATGTTCACGATAAGGCGGAACGATTTATCACAGAGGAAGTTAAAGATACAGACGCCGCGCTTCAAGGCGCCCGCGACATCATCGCCGAATGGGTAAATGAGACCGAACCGGCACGTAATTCCATAAGAAATATTTTCCGCCGCGAAGCGGTTATTTCGTCGAAAGTTGTAAAAGGAAAAGAGGAAGAGGGCGCAAAATACCGCGACTATTTCGATTTCAGCGAGCCGCTTGCACGCTGTTCTTCGCACCGCCTGCTGGCTATGCGCCGCGGCGAAGCGGAAGGATTTTTGCGCGTCAGCATATCGCCCGAAGACGAAAACTGCCTCGAATCGCTGAACAAACGTTTTGTAAAAGGCAAAACTCAGGCTTCGGAACAGGTGGAAACGGCTGTCAAAGACGGTTACAAGCGTTTGCTCAAACCCTCGATTGAAACGGAATTTGCAGCGTCATCGAAAGAAAAAGCCGATAATCAGGCTATTAAAGTGTTTGCAGAAAATCTGAAACAGTTGCTGCTTGCGCCTCCTCTCGGCCAGAAGCGGGTTTTGGGATTAGACCCCGGATTCCGCACAGGCTGCAAACTCGTGTGCCTCGATGCGCAGGGAAATCTTGTCCACAACGAAACAATTTATCCGCATCCGCCCCAGAACGAGCGCCGCGAAGCCCGCGCAAAACTGATTTCGCTCGTCAATACTTATGCCATTGACGCTATCGCTATCGGAAACGGCACTGCCAGCCGCGAAACGGAGCAAATTGTGTCGAATATCCCATTTGAACGCGAGATTCAGGTTTTCGTGGTCAGCGAAGACGGAGCGTCGGTCTATTCTGCTTCCAAAACGGCTCGCGAAGAATTTCCGGAGTACGATGTTACCGTTCGCGGAGCGGTCAGCATCGCCCGCCGCCTGATGGACCCCTTGGCCGAACTTGTAAAAATCGACCCGAAATCCATTGGGGTAGGGCAGTATCAGCACGATGTGAACCAGTCGGAACTGAAAAAATCGCTCGACCAAACGGTGGAAAACTGCGTAAACCGCGTCGGCGTGAACCTCAACACGGCCAGCAAACATCTGCTGACCTACGTTTC
>JAISUN010000125.1 GCA_031272085.1 Dysgonamonadaceae bacterium
TGCTATGAGCGCGATTACCAAAAAAACTGTTCGTTTCATCGTTTCTTTTTAGTTTAGTAAGTTATTTTTTTTCGTTTTTCATACACTCTTTTTCTGTTTGTCACTATGCAAGTGACAAATATATGAGGTAATTTTTTTAATGGCAATCTTATAATTTGTACGCAAAAACAGGCATGCAAGTTTGCCGCTGAACAAGTTTCTTTTCAGTCAGAAAAGCCCTCGAATCTCAATGATTTGACGGGTAGGGTATTTTTATTTTTAATTTTTAAAAAAATTGAAGTATGAATTCGAGGGATGAACGTCTATACGGCAAATTTTGCCCATTAGACTGTCCGTATTGTCAAAACGGGATTGATGATTTTTTTGAGATTTTAGAGGAACCGGAAGGCGGCAAATTGCGCCATCGCTCAAAGAGTATTGCTCTGACTTTTCTGACAAAAGGCGAAATCGAGTTGTCGATAAATGACAGCAAAACAAGAAAAGTTGTGGAAGATGAATTTTTCATCATCCCAAATCATGCCGATTTTTGCTTTTATTCAGTCAGGGACAGCAGCCTGCTATGCCTGTATATCAAGGTGGAAACCGAGTTTTGCAAGCAAATAAGGGATAAAATCTTTGCAAATCCTGTAAAAGTTGAAAACAGTGAGGGTATTGTCCTGAAAATGAACGGCATAATCCACGATTTCGTTTCCAATTTTCTCAAACTGATAAACGAAGGGCTGATATGCAAAATCCACATCACATCGTTTGTAATTGAGATAGTTACAATGATTTCAATCTTTTATCCGCTCGACTTGCTCGAACAGTTTTTTGCGCCTATGTTTTCCGCCAATTCTTACCGCCTTGTTTGCGATATTGATTTCAGGTCGAAAGTTTTGCAGCATAAAAACAAGGTTTTTACCGTAAAAGAAATGGCAAACTTGCTGAATATGGGAAAAGACACTTTTCGGAATAATTTTATCCGCATCTTCGGCATTACGCCTAAATTATGGATTCAGAACGAGCGTAAAGAATTAATTTATAACGAGTTGAGCGCCGAAAACAAAACAATGCAGAATATTGCCGAACTCGCCGGTTTTGCAACCGAAAGGCAGTTGTACAAGTTTAGCAAGAATAATTTCGGGAAAACCGTGCTGCATATAAGAAAGAGTACCGCAAAATAGCAGATAAAACAAGGCCAGATTTCATCGTTTCGCAAATTGACACAAATTTTCCACTTTTTGGCACAAATAGAACAAGAAATACCATTTATCTTTGCAGTCTGAATGAAAAGAAATTATTGTATTTTTATCTCATGATTTGTCACTTGCATAGTGACTAACAGATTTTGCAAAGATATTATTAAATTTTTAAAAATACAGTAATTGACAATTTTTTTCAGGATTTTTTCATTTTTTAGGATAAAATATATCTGCGATAGCCTGATTAGCCAGCGCTGTTGCGCCGGTATTCATCCGGTTCAGGTATATCCGCGTCGTCTTTTCGTTCTGATGGCCGAGCGAGGCGCTAATTGCCGCAAGCGACACATTGTTGCAGTAGGCGAGCGAAGCCCACGAGTGCCGGGCAACGTGCGTCGAAACGGGCTGTTTCAGTCCGGCCGTCCGGCAAACGGCTTTCAGCAGGCGGTTTTGGGTTGTGAGCGCAACGGTGTATTTTCGGTATTCGTCTTCGGCGTCCTTAACATCTTTTATAAATGGGAAAACATAAGGCGAATTGCGGGTTTCGGCGGCAAAACTGTTCATAATTTTCCGCATAGGTTCGGTAATGAAAACTATTACTTCCTTGCCGGTTTTCCGGCGCATATAAACGATTGCATTTTTCCCTTTTACTATTGATTTTCTCAACAAAATTGCGTCGGCAAACGGCATTCCCTGCGCAAAGAAGCAGAACAGAAACAGCCGCAGGGCATTTCTTTCCTCGCGCTTTTCTTTGCCTCCGTTCCTGTCCAGAACCGCTACTAACCGCTGAATATCGGCCTCATCTAAAGCGCGTTTTGCGGTAGCCGCAACCCCGGTATAAACGTCGGAAAAAGGATTAAGCGACGCAGCCGCGGCAACTCCCGCTTTTACGGCTTTGTTGTAGATAGCGCGCAAGTTCCGCATATAAAACGAAATCGTGTTCGGAGCAAGTCCGACGGCAAACATCCATAACTCGTAAGATTTAACTGCTTCGGCGGAAATGTCGCCGATACAGGCTTCCCGTTCCAAAAAACCGCTTAATTTAGCAAGCGCGGATGCGTAGGCTCTTGCAGTGCGGAAACGCCCTTTTTCTGTAAATTCCCGGATTAGACGTCCGGTAAATGTTGATAATATGTTCATTATATAAAAATTAGAACGCAAAAATATAGCAATTTTTAAAAATAATATACGAAAAGAACTATTAAGTTTTTAATAAAATGACAAAAACAGATAAAAATTTTACTGATTATTTAATTATTTTAACAAATAACATTTAATTTTTCAATGTTTTTGTATATTTGCAGTCGAAACTTAATGTTTTTTAGTGTATGAACAACAAAAGACTATTGATGGCTTGCTTGCTTATTTTACAGGCAGCATGGCTTATTGCGCAAACCAAAGAAATTAAAGGCTCTGTTGTTGATGAAAATTCCGAACCGCTTCTCGGAGCGCTGGTTGCAGTCAAAGGCACCTCGATAGGGGCAACAACCGGCGCCGACGGAAATTTTACAATCACAGTACCGCATAACACGACGCACCTGACTTTCAGTTTTATGGGCTATGAAACGATTGATGTGGCAATCGTTCCGGGGATGAGGGTGCAAATGCGGAGTTCCTATCTCAACCTCAATGAGGTGGTTGTTACCGGATTCCAGAATTTAGACAAGCGTACCTTTACCGGCTCTACCGTCAAACTCAATTCCAAAGACATACTCAACGACGGCATTACCGACGTCAGCCGCATGCTGGAAGGGAAAGCAGCCGGAGTTTCGGTGCAAAACGTGAGCGGGACTTTCGGCGCCGCGCCGAAACTGCGCATCCGCGGCGCAACCTCAATCAACGGCGACAATAAGCCGCTATGGGTTGTGGACGGGGTTGTACTCGAAGATATTGTAAACGTGTCGAACGACCAGTTGGCAAGCGGCGACCCCACGACCTTGCTCGGCTCGTCGGTAGCAGGCCTCAACGCCAACGACATAGAAAGCATCGACATCCTGAAAGACGCTTCTGCAACCGCGCTTTACGGAGCAAGAGCAATGAACGGAGTAATAGTAATAACGACCAAAAAAGGGACGGAAGGTCGGCCTGTAATATCTTACAGCGGTAATTTCTTCATCCGCCAAAAACCGCTTTATTCCGATTATAATATTATGGATTCGTACTCGCAAATGTCCATTTATTCGGAATTAGAACGGAAAGGCTACATCAGCGAAAGCCTTGCAAACGCTCCCAATTCAGGAGTTTACGGCAAAATGTACCAACTCATAAACAGTCCGGTAGATGGGAATTTTCAGGTAATAAACACTCCCGAAGGACGCAGGGCTTTTCTGGAACGATACGCCCGAAGCAACACGAACTGGTTTGATATTCTGTTCAAAAACTCGCTCGTATCCGAACATTCGTTGAGCATCTCATCCGGCTCGGAACGCACGAGAACCTACTCTTCCGCAAGTTTCTTCAACGACCCGGGCTGGTCGATTGGCGAAAGCGTGAGGCGGTTTACGGGAAACCTGCGTAACGACTACAAAATCAATTCACGATTGGACGTAGCCCTCAATATTGCCGGAAACTACCGCGAACAGACGGAACCCGGAACGCTTTCGAGGTCTAATTCGGTAACTTCCGGGGAATATACCAGAAGTTTCGACATCAACCCGTTCAGTTACGCGCTGAACACCTCGCGGGCGCTGACAGCATACGACGAAAACGGGGAATTGGAGTATTTCACACGCAACTACGCTCCGTTCAACATCATTAACGAATTGAACAACAACAATTTGCGTTACCGCGTGATGGACGTAAAAATGCAAGGCGAAGCAACTTACAAATTCATCAAAAATTTCTCGTATTCATTTATGGGAAATATGCGCTACGTAAAGTCGGACAGGGAACACATGATTAAGGAAAATTCAAATATGGCGCAGGCTTACCGCGCAAATGCCAACAGTACGATAAACTCCAATAATCCTTATTTATATAAGGACCCCGACAACAACGACGCTCCCAGAGTTGTGGTGCTGCCGGCCGGCGGATTTTACAACCGCAACGAAAACTTGCTCCGCTCGTGGGATATGCGCAACCAGATAAACTACAAAAATATGTTTGCCGAAAAACACGATTTGTCTGTCATCGGCGGCATCCAGATTCAGGGAAACGAAAGGCAAAGTTCCTACAACAACGGCTACGGCTATCAGTACGCATCGGGCGGTATTCCATACGTCGATTACCATATTATAAAGATGAACAACGAAGCGGCCAATTATTATTACGGAATGAGCGAAACCCGCTATCGTTTTACCGCTTTTTATGCAAATTCCGAATATACTTACAACAACAAATACGCTTTTTCGGCAACCGCTCGCGACGAGGGTTCAAACCTTGCAGGAAAAGACCAGCGCTGGCTGCTGACCTGGAACTTCGGCCTGCGCTGGAATATTATGGAAGAATCGTTTATGAAACCCTGGTCGAAAGTGATTGACCACATGAACATCCGCACAAGTTACGGCCTGTCGGCGCAGGCTCCGGCTATCGGAAACGCCACAACGCTTTACTACAACAGCAACGCCTACCGGCCTCAATCGTCAAGCGACGCAGAAACAATGATTTACATCAGCCAGATAGGAAATGCCGGCCTCACCTGGGAAAAATCCTATCAGTTCAATGTCGGATACAACATCAGCCTGTTCAACAACCGCATTGATTTTATGGTAGAGTACTGGAAGAAAAATAATTACGACCTGATAGACTGGATAAAAACAGCCTATACCAGCGGCGACAGTTACCGCGCAGCCAACTATTCCGACCTGAAATCTTACGGATGGGAATTTACCCTTGGACTTGTGCCGGTCAACAGCAAAAATTTCAGTTGGCGCATAAATCTGCCTTTCGGCTGGAATACCAGCGAAATAACGGCTATGCAGTACAGTCCGAATTATTACGAACTGACCCGTCCCGAAGGCGCAAATGTCATCGGATATCCGACCCGAAGCCTGTTTTCAGTACAATATGTCGGCCTCGACCACGAAACCGGAGTGCCGAAATTCATCAACGAAAGCGGGGCAGAAGCCTACGGAGTTTCGATGTACAGCACAAACCTGAAATACCTGGTTTATGAAGGGCAGGTTGACCCGAAATATACCGGCGGGCTAAACAACACTTTCCGCTACCGCAATTTCTCGTTAAGCGCGTTCATTACCTACCAGGGCGGGAATAAAATCCGGCTTTATTCGTCTTTCGGCAGCAGTTATTCCGACCTGAACGCAATGCCCAACGAGTTCAAAGACCGCTGGATTTTGCCGGGCGACGAGCGTTACACCGATATTCCGAGCATCTACGATTTGTTCACGAAAAATTCTTTCGATTATTATGCCGACGCTAATGCCTATGCAACATACAACCTCTCTACTCAACGAGTTGCGAAAGGCGATTTTGTGAGGCTGAAAACCCTGTCGCTGACATACAACGTTCCTGCCGCCTTTTTGAGAAAAACCAACTTTATCAATCAGGCCGCCGTCTCATTGTCGGGAAACAATCTATACATGATTTATTCCGATAAAAAACTCAACGGGCAAGACCCCGAATTTTACAATTCCGGCGGCGTAGCCCAGCCTCTGCAACGCCAATGCATCGTTTCTTTGAAAGTTGGATTTTAATAAAATTAAAAATTATGAAAAATAAAAAATCATATTACGTTTCCGCGCTGCTGTCATTGCTCTTGTTTTCGGCCTGCAACGACTATTTGGACGTTATTCCCGACCAGCGCACCGAAATCGACACCGAAGAAAAAGTCGCCCTGCTGCTGACCGGCTCCTATCCTGCTGCAACGTATGCAGGAACGGTTTTTTCGAGGGTTGACAACATTTCCGATAAAGGCTCCGGAAGCGCCGATTCTTACGTTACGAACCGCGACGGATTTTTCTGGCGCCCCACGGTGCAAAGCGAAGGCACTGATTCGCCAACCGACTTGTGGACAAGGGCTTTCCATTCAATAGCAGGCGCAAACGGAGCCTTGGAAGCCATAGATAATCTGGGCGTTGACGAGATAGTCAGAACCCGCCTCAATCCTTCAAAAGGCGAAGCGCTTCTGCTCCGCTCTTTCGACCATTTTATGCTGGCTACGATGTTTTGCAAATTCTACGACGTCGATAATCCTTCGGAAAATGAGAAAAATATGGGATTGCCGTACATTACCGAACAGGAACTCGAAGTGAATAAACAATACAATCGCGGAACAGTCAAGCAGTTATGGGATAATATCCAAAAAGATTTGGACGAAGGGCTGCCGTTAATCGGCCCCGACGACACTTATACAGTACATAAATATCATTTCAACAGGAATGCCGCTTATGCCTTTGCTTCAAGGTTTTATCTGTATAAGTGCGAGTTCGACAAGGTTATCCAATACGCAAACGAGGTCATTCCAAGGCCGGCGGTAATTCACGACGCAAACGTTCCCTCGACCGACGCCGCCGTAATTTTCGTGAAGAACAATTTTCAGCCTTATACCACGACCTATATTGCCGGTTCGCACGACGACGTGAGTTCGGCGTTTACGCAAACCTCAAATCCTTCCGTCCTGCTTGTGGCCGACACCTACGCATGGCTCATTTATTGGCTTCCGGCCTACTATTTCCGGTACGGATTGAGCATTCCCGACATAACGAACACTATCCGCAGTTCAAATAACCCCTTGGGAGTGGATTTCGGATACCGCTACATCAATTACAGCGCAACTTCGCTCTGTTTTCCCGACAAATTCAACTCGCTTTCGTCCAGCAACAGGATTCCGTTTACATTTTTCAGGCTCGAAGAACTGCTGTTGAACCGCGCGGAAGCATACGCAAGAACAGACCGCTTCGACGAGGCAATCGCCGACCTGAACCTGTTTTTCCGCACGCGGGCAAGAAGTTATGACGAGAAAAAACACGTACTGACGCTGCAAAACATCACGGATTATTACAGGCCGTCGGCGCAAAACGCTGATTTCTATATGAATAAATACAATGCTTTCGGCTCTAAATCGTGGAGCGACGAGAAAAAATCGCTCATCCACCTGATTCTCGTTTGCCGACAGAACGAGTTTTTGGGCGAAGGACTGCGCTATTGGGATATGGTGCGCTACAAAATGGAATGTACCCACACTCGAAGCGACGGCCAAAGCAACACTCTGTATCCGGGCGACGACCGCTGGGTGTTCCAACTCCCGACAACCGCGCCTTTGAGCGGATTGGAAATGAATCCGGTAACAAATCTGTTATCGCCTGAATGGTAAACATTTAATAAAAGAAGCAAAATGAAAACTAAATATTTTAACATATTCTTATTGACGTTTGTCCTGGCAGGATTCGGATTTTCCTGCACCGACGACAATTCTATCGACGATTCCTATCCGATAGTCGGGCTGGGCGGCGACGATTACCCCAAAAATTACATCGACGAGTGGCTATACGAACAGTTTACCGTGCCGTACAATATTGAGGTAAAATACCGCTGGAATCCGTATGACTACGATATTTCCCTGCCTTTTGTCCCGCCTTACGAGGAAAATGTTATTCCGGTAATGGAACTAATCCGCGACGTGTGGATTAATACCTACAAAGACCTTATGGGCGAGGAATTTATCCGCAAATATGCGCCTAAAAACTACGCATTGGTAGGAAACGTCAAAATCACAAGTTCGGGCAGCCGCGTAACAGGCGAGGCCGAAGGCGGAAACCGCGTAACAATCTACCGCGTAAACTGGTGGAATCCCAACGACCACACAAACGCCGACGAAGACAAACGCTTTGAAAACCTCGTTCCGCTGATGCTGAAAACGGTTCATCACGAGTTCACCCATACCCTGAACCAAATAGTAAAATATCCGGAAGAATTTATCCGCATCACGCCCGAATACCGGCTCGACGAATGGGCGACGCTTTACTATCAGGGCGACGACGCGGTTCGCGACGCAGGATTTATCTCGGCTTACGCCAGTTGCAATCCCGCCGAAGATTTTGCGGAAATTGTTTCGTTGATTCTCGTTAAAGGCCAAACCTGGTTCGATACCCGCGTGGCTATGGCAAATTCGACAGTGAAACTTCCCGGCTCGGAATATACCGCACAAGAGGCTCTGCGCCTGAAAGAAACCATAGTCGTAAGTTATCTGAAAAATTCCTGGGGAATCGACCTTTACGGAACGGACGAACAGCCCGGACTGGAAAAGTTGGTTCAACAAGCAATGAAAAATTATTTAGATACTCATTAATCATCTAATTATAAGAGTTTTATGAAAAAGATATTTTTGATGTTAGCGCTTATGCTGGGAGTATTGGCTTCCTGCGACAAAAAGATGGACGCCGTTTTCGACGAACCGGCCGACGTCCGTCTGCAAGAGGCAATCGACCATTACAGAAATACTTTAACCTCCGCTCCTAACGGCTGGATTTTTACGATGAACACCAAACTGGGCGGAGTTTACCGCTTCTGGTTGAGTTTTACCGAAGACGGCCGCGTCATTATGCTTTCCGACGCCAACAGCGAATATGCCAGCACAATAAAGGAATCAAGTTACAGGATTACCGCTCTGCAAACGGTTTTGCTGACTTTCGATACAGGAAATTACCTCACTCAACTGCACGACCCCGAAGCGGCAGTTTCCGGCGGAACGGAAGGACAGGGAATGGGCGCAGATATTGATTTTTACTTTATTTCGGAAGATAACGGCGTTTTCAATATGCTGGGACGATTCAACAGCAACGCAGCCACGCTGAAACCGGCAACTCCCGCCGAAGCCCGCGTAATAGTCAATGGAGCGTTTTACGACGCTCAGACGCTGCTGACCGAATACTCGATGTCGATGATTTATTCGGTAGTTTCGATAGAGGGCGTTGATATACACGTAACTTTTGCGCCTCGGCAAACCGCCGTTGAGTACCTCGACGACAACGGAAACCTCGTAAATGCAGTATATAACAGTTATGTTGACGTGGACGGCCTCGCAAATGGCGAAAGCAACGGAACAGTCTATATATCAACCCCTTTTACAGTCAAGGGAAAAGAAATAATAAAATTTGAATGGGACAGCGGGGAAAACAACTATGTTGCAGTATCAGCCGACGGTTCAACCTACAAACTGATTGACAACCGCAAGCCGACTTATTCCATCACTTCGGTTTTTGGAGTAGATAAAACTTTCAACGCTTTGCAGACCGTCAAATCGCAGTTGGAAGGCAGCATTACGGAACCTTTCCTCTCGCGGTTCAACGAGATAGGCGATTTACTGAAACAAAGCACGTATAAGTCATACGGCCCTGAACTTGTGTATATGAATATGAGGTTGGTATTGGGCAGTTCGTTGAGCAGCATTCCGGGAATAGGCTCCTCGTGGACTGTTTTAGAAATCACTTTCAGAACGCGGCTGACCGGATATTACAACTACGAATACAGCCCCAAATTTTATTGGAAAGTAAATATCGACAGCAAGGGCATTTACACTTTTACCGACAGGATAAACGGCACTACAAGCATTGAAGCCGAAGTAGGCTCCGCTTTTGTCAAAATGTTTGCTTTCCTCGAAAACAACTATTTTGTCCTCGACTGGGTTTCAAACCGGACAGCCGGCTCGACGGCAATGCTCGGCGGATTTTACGCATCCGACGCTAACGGCGAGAAATCCGACGATTTCACTTGCGGAATATTAATGAGAAACTAAAAAACAGACGAAAAATGAAAAAATATATTGCTTACATCTTTCAAACAAGCCTGATATTGCTCGCTATCGGATTTTCGACCTGCAACAAGGACGACGAAAACGATAATTTGCCCCTCTTGGTTGAAACCCTCAATATCACCGATGTTTCGTATCATTCAGTCAAGGTAAATGGGGAAGTTTTGCAGGGCAAGGCTGCGGAAAGAGGCGTTTGCTGGGGAACTTCCGACAATCCGACAGTCAGCGATTCAAAAACGGCTTCCGGCGCCGGAACGGGAACATTTTCAGCGGAAATAGACGGCCTTAACGAAGGAACTGTCTATTATTTCAGAGTTTATGCAATATCCGGCTCCGATGTCGTTTACGGCGAAGTGAAAAATTGCCGGACTTATGAATACGGCTCGCCAATAGTCGGTATCGTAAGCGTAAAAGAAACAACAATGAACAGTTTTACCTGCGAAGTAAGAGTGATAGCCGACGGCGGAAAAACAGTGCAAAAAAGAGGTATTTGTTGGAGCAAAACGCCTCAACCGACTTCCGACCTTGCAACCTCGACTTCTGACGGCAGCGGCTCCGGCGCATTTACTTCAACTGCCGCGGCCCTTGAACCCGAAACATCGTACTACGTCCGTCCCTACGCGGTTTATGAGGGCGGAACCGCTTACGGCGTGGAAAAACAGATACAAACAGGCTACGTGGTAGAGAGTATAAGGGTGAGCAGCGAGTTTTCAAAAACGGAAACTTCGGTTGCCGGAACTTTCACGTCGGTATTCTCGCCCGAAAACGCAAATCCTGTCGAACAGGGCGTAGTTTACAGCCTCACAAACCAAGAGCCTACATTAGAAAACGCAACCGTAATAAAAGCCTCCGGCCTCGCTCCCGGGACTTATTCGTTTCAGATTACGGGAATGACGCCCAAATTGGCATATTACGTCCGCGCATACGTGAAAACGGCTAATTACGGAACCCGCTATTCAAGCGTAATTCAGGTTTCTACTCCGGTAAGTTATAATTTCTATCTCGGCGAATATACAATGTATTATTCCATTGATTATAAGGACGATACGCCGACGCGCTCGCTGCCGGTTTCGCTCGTTCAGGGCAGCAATGCCTATACTTATTATCTGAAAGGAATTTTAGCCGACGAATCGGTTGGCAATATTTCCGTTACTTTCGATTCTTCGACAGGCGACTTGACTTCCAATGCAATGATAATATGCAAAACGCCCGAAAATTACGATTTCTGGTGGCTCGCAGCCGGCACGAACGCCGCAGGTTCGCTCTATTCGTTTTATTACACATATTGCGGATTGAGAAGCAGCAATTTTGCTTCAAACGACGGCAAAATGAGTTTCAAAATGACCGACTACGTTTCTTACAGCAGCAGTTACAAAATTATTGGATTCAGATTGAGGAATTACGAAGGCACGACAAACCGCGGCGACGTTAACGGCAAAGACGGACAGCCATTATACTATTATCCGGAGTTTGTCAAAAAATAAACTTTTTTTAGCCCAAGTTATTGTTATTTCAAAAATTATCATTATCTTTGCAGCCCGTTTCGGGAAAAATATTTTGAAAATTAATATAAAAACAACAAGGAAAAAGTTTTAAAATGCCTACAATTCAACAATTAGTTAGAAAAGGTCGGGAAACTTTGGTAGAGAAGGGTAAATCGCCCGCACTCGACGCTTGTCCGCAACGACGCGGCGTCTGCGTGAGGGTTTATACTACCACCCCAAAGAAGCCCAATTCTGCAATGCGCAAGGTAGCCCGCGTGCGTCTGACCAGTTCGAAGGAAGTAAACGCCTACATCCCCGGCGAAGGTCATAACTTGCAGGAACACTCAATCGTACTTGTTCGCGGAGGCCGCGTAAAAGACCTTCCCGGAGTACGTTACCACATCGTCCGCGGTACGCTCGATACCGCCGGAGTTAACGGCCGCACGCAACGCCGCTCGAAATACGGAGCAAAACGCCCCAAAGCAGGTAAAGCAGCGCCCGCTAAAAAGTAATTTCTGAACTTTGATTTTAGATTAAAATCAAAGTTCAGACAAAAAAGGTTGAGTAAATGAATTTAGTGTAATTCGTTGAAGACCAAGTATTAACAACAACCATTAAAGTTTTAGAAAAAAATGAGAAAAGCAAAGCCGAAGAAAAGACAGGTTCTTCCCGACCCTGTTTATGGCGACAGAAAAGTTACGAAATTCGTAAACCATTTGATGTACGACGGTAAGAAAAACGCCGCCTTTACCATCTTTTATACCGCGTTGGACAAGGTAAAAGACAAACTTGCCAACGAAACAAAATCCCCGCTCGAAATCTGGAAACAGGCATTGGACAACATTACCCCGCTTGTTGAAGTAAAATCGCGCCGCATCGGCGGAGCAACCTTTCAGGTGCCGACCGAAATCCGTCCCGACCGCAAAGAATCGATTTCAATGAAAAATCTGATTTCTTACTCGCGCAAACGCAGCGGCAAATCTATGGCAGACAAACTCTCGGCCGAAATTGTTGACGCTTTCAACAACCAGGGCGGAGCATTCAAGAGAAAAGAAGATATGCACAGAATGGCGGAAGCAAACCGCGCTTTCGCACATTTCAGATTTTAAAAACAATCCCCCGTTCCCCCCGCTTGGGGAAGTCAGTGTGATATTGCTACCGGCTCCCATTCAGGGGCCGGGGGATAAAAATTAATTTAAAAAGGCAAAAAAATGGCATTAAGTTCAGATAACTTATTAAAATTTACACGAAACCTCGGCATTATGGCTCACATCGACGCCGGCAAGACGACCACTTCGGAACGCATCCTCTATTATACGGGACTTACCCATAAAATAGGCGAAGTTCACGACGGCGCCGCGACGATGGACTGGATGGAACAGGAGCAGGAACGCGGTATTACCATCACTTCCGCCGCCACCACAGCCAACTGGAAATATAATGGCGAAACATACAAAATCAATCTTATCGACACTCCGGGACACGTGGACTTCACTGTTGAAGTGGAACGCTCACTGCGTATCCTCGATGGAGCGGTCGCTACGTTTTGCGCCGTCGGCGGCGTTGAGCCGCAGTCGGAAACCGTTTGGCGTCAGGCAGATAAGTATCACGTTCCCCGCATCGGTTACGTTAATAAAATGGACCGTTCGGGCGCAAACTTCTTTGAGGTTGTCCGTCAGGTAAAGGATATGCTGGGCGCAAATCCCTGTCCGATACAGATTCCTATCGGCGCTGAAGA